>DATDNV010000601.1:0-12805 GCA_036518075.1 Thermoanaerobaculia bacterium | reverse complement strand
AGGACAAAGGTGGCGGGAGAACCGATTCGCAGACTCTGATTCTCGAGACATCGCTCCCTCACGGGAACCTCTGCGCCGTTCCCGCCTCCCTCGTCGCCACGCTCGGGCCATGCCGTGAAAGCTGCTACCGGGCCCTCGCTTGTCGTTCGGTCGCAGTCTTGGTGGGCTAGGGCTCTCCCGGCCATGCTCCCTTACTCACGGCTCCTCCGGGAGGCGGTCTCGTCGCAGTGCAGAAATAGAGTCCTGAGCCCACCGTGAGAGGGGGCAGGATGCCAGAGGCCCGGATCACCGCCTCGAGAATTGACAGTTAGATCGTTTGTCTCGGGACGAGAATGGCCACCGTCTGGTCCGCCGCCCGGCAAGTCACCGGGGTCTTCATCACGCAATCTCCGTCGACGTGCGCGTCCACCGGGTAGCTTTCAATGGAACGGACGACGACGACGCGGCCGCGCACGAGACGCGCGAGTCCGCGCTCGATGTGCCCGGAGCGTCCGCGCTGCATCTGGCGGAAGAGTTGGAAGAAGGGATATCGGCGCCGGCCTTCGAAAAGCAGGACGTCGACTTCGTCCGAGTCGGGACTGGCCTGGGGGGCGATGATCCAGTCGCCCGCGTAGTGGCGCACGTGAGTGATGACGGTGAACGTGGCTTCGTGGGGCACGCCGTCGATCGTCACGGAGAGCCGCGGAAACTCGTAACGGAAAAACTCGCGCGCGACCGTCAGGAAAATGCCCGCGCGGCCGAGCCAGCGTTTGAGCGTCGCGTTGGTGTTGCCCATGATCCGCGCGTCGAGCCCGACGCCGGTCCAGAGGAGAAACGGACGGTCGTTGGCGAGCAGCAGCCGCAGCCTCCGCGGGACGCCCTCGATCAGAAGCCGGCCCGCCTCCCGGAAATCGAGGGGAATTCCGAGCTCGCGGACGAGAACGTTGGAGGTGCCGGCAGGAAGGACGGCGAGGGGAACCGGGGATCCCGCCAGCCCGCAGGCGACCTCCGAGATCGTCCCGTCGCCTCCCGCGGCGGCGACGACGTCGAGGCCCTGCGGAAGAAACGTCCGAACGATCTCGGTCGCGTGCCTGGGCCCCTCCGTCGGAGCGTTGACGAGCTCGAGGCCCTGGCTGCGCATTTCGTCGATCAAGGCGGACATCGCGGCGCGGCGGTTTCGTTGGCCGGCGGCGGGGTTGTAGATGAGAAGACCTCGGCGCATGGAGCCTGTCAGCTTCCTGTCGAGGGCGCAGGACTTAGGACGTAGGTCGTAGGGATTTGCCTGCATCCCCTACCCCCTACCACCTACGTCCCACGTCCTAGAAGAGCGAGCCGTCGCGAGGAGGCGGCGTGATTCCCAGGTGCCGATAGGCGGCGGCGGAGGCCACGCGGCCGCGCGGGGTGCGGTGGAGAAATCCCGCCTGGATGAGGTACGGCTCGTACAGATCCTCGAGCGTGCCGCGATCCTCTCCCAGCGACGCGGCGAGCGAGCCCACGCCGACCGGTCCGCCGCCGAACTTTTCGATGATCGTCTGCAGGATGCGCCGGTCGAGCTCGTCGAAGCCATGTTCATCGACCTCGAGGCGAGCGAGCGCGCGGCGCGCGGTCTCGAGCTCGAGGGATTTCTCGCCGCCGACCTCGGCGAAATCGCGCAGCCGCCGCAGGAGCCGATTCGCGATCCGCGGCGTTCCGCGGCTCCGGCTTGCGATCTCCCGGGCGGCATCCGCCGAGATGGTGACTCCGAGGATCCGCGCGGAGCGCGTGACGATCTTCGACAGCGAGGCGACGTCATAGAAATCCAGCCGCAGGGCGATACCGAATCGGCCATGGAGCGGCTGGGAGAGCAGGCCGGGCCGCGTCGTCGCGCCGATCAGCGTGAAGGGAGGCAGGTCGACCTTCATTGTGCGCGCCATCGGCCCTTCGCCGATCAGGACGTCGAGGCGGTAGTCCTCCATCGCGGGGTAGAGGATCTCCTCGACGGCGGGGGAGAGGCGGTGGATCTCGTCGACGAACAGGACGTCCTTGGGCTGGAGATTCGTGAGGATTCCCGCGAGGTCCCCCGCGCGCGCGATCATGGGCCCCGAGGTCAGCCGGAGCCCGGCGCCCATCTCCTTCGCGACGATGTGCGCCAACGTCGTTTTGCCCAGACCCGGCGGTCCTGTCAGGAGAACGTGGTCGAGCGGCTCGTCACGTCGTCGCGCGGCTGCGAGGAAAACGGCCAGGTTCTCGCGCACCTTCGTCTGTCCGATGTACTCCGCGAGCGTTTGCGGGCGCAGCCTCGGCTCGACGGCGAGATCGTCTTCGAGCGCGGTGCCGGTCATCAGGGTGGTCGGGTCGTCGCTCATACTCGATTCCAGATTCAAAGGCGCTTTTCGACTCTCACTCTAATCTTGAATCTGGAATTTGGAATCTCGAATTCATCCGCCCGTCAGCTTCTTCAGCGCGAGCTTCAGGTACTCTCCGAACTCCTTGGGCGGCCCCGTCCGCGCGATCGCGTCAACCGCCCGGTCCGCCTCGGCGCGACGGTAGCCGAGGTTGACGAGAGCGGAAACGACGTCTTCCGCGGAGACGGCCGTCGGAGCGGACACTGAGGGCTCCACGGCGAAGCGAGCCGCCTTTTCCGTGAGCTCGAGAACCATCCGCTCCGCCGTTTTCTTGCCCACGCCGGGGATGGCGATCAACCGCCGCACGTCCTGGCTCCGGAGCGCCTCGACGAGCTCCGCCGGCGGAATGCCGGAGAGCACCGTGAGCGCGACGCGCGGCCCGATGCCCGCGACGGAAAGCAGAAGCAAGAAGAGAGAACGTTCTTTCTCGGTCAGAAAACCGTACAGCGCCAGCGTGTCCTCCCGCACGTGGGTGTGGACGAAAAGAGAGGTCGGGCTCTCCGCCTCGGGGAGCTCGTAGAACGTCGATAAGGGGATGTGAACGAGATAGCCGACGCCGCCGACGTCGAGAATCAGCTGATCGGGTGATTTTTCCGCGAGGCGTCCGGTCAGGCGGCCGATCATTGCGGAGATTCTAGCTGTCGGCGGTCAGCGATCGGCTATCAGCCAGGCAACTCCCAAAAGTGCATGGTTGACAGACCGATCGCTTTTGGCTGAAAGCTGACAGCTGATAGCTGAGAGCTTCTATCCGCGCGCGCCCGTCTCCGGCAGGAACGACTTGAGCAACTCCTCGTTGATCTCGACCTTCTTCTCGGCCCGCATCTGCTGCAGCGTCGCGCGGATCAGCCGATCGGCCTCTCGGCTCTTCAGGCTGTCGAGAATGTCCGCCCTCTGGGCTTCGAGCGCCTTCGGATCCGGCGTTGTTCGCGTCAGGACGCGAAAGAGAACGAATCCGCCCGGCACCGCGACCGGCAGCCCGACCTGTCCCTGCGCGGTCTTGAAGACCGCGTCCGACAGTTCCGGGGCGTTGCCGATTTCGGGAACCGGACCGCCCGGCGAGAACTCGGGCGCGGTCTTGACCTCGGTCTCGTAGCGCGAGGCGATCTGCGCCAGCGTCGTTCCCGAAGACAGCTCCTGCGCGACCGGCGTGAGCTTGTCCAGGCCTTCCTTCTGCCTGCGCTCCGCCTGATAGTCCAGACCGACGCGAGCCTTGATTTCTTCAAACGGCGGAGGCCCCGAGGCCCGCTCCTCGAATGGCTTGATGAACGCAATCCCGCGCGCCGTGGAGACCGGCGTTTTTTGGAGCTGGCCGATCTTGCCCGAAAACGCGAGCTCGGAGAATCGCGGGTTGGCCCCCACGCCCGGGACAGAGTCTCCGCGCGAAATCCAGTCGGTCGTGTTGTAGAAGACCGATTCGTTGTCCGCGTATTTTCGAAGCTCGTCGTCCGAGTCGTTCTTTCGATGCTTGAGACTCTCGCCCAGGTCTCGCGCCCGGCGCTCCGTTTCGGCTTCGGCGCGCTTGCTCGAGATCTCCGCCTGAAGCTGGGGCCGCACTTCGTCCAGGGAACGCGTGCGGGCGGGAGTCTTCGAGATTACCTTGATGATGTGATAGCCGAACTGCGTCTTGATCGGTCCGGCCACCGGTCCGCCGGGCTCGAGGGCGAACGCGACCCGCTCGAACTCGGGAGCCATCTGCCCGTGGGAAAACGGCGGAAGCTGGCCGCCATTGCCCTTTCCCGATGGGTCTTCCGTATTTTCGTTTGCCAGTTTCGCGAAGTCCTTCCCCGACTTCGCCAGCTCCGCGATCTTTTCGGCCTTCGCTTTCGCTTTCGCGTCCGCCTCGGGTCCCTGCGAGGGATCGACCTTGAACAGAATGTGGGCGGCCGTCACCTGCTCGGGTACGGTGAAGCTGTCCTTGCGTTTCGCGTATTCCGCCTGGAGGTCCGCTTCGGAGACCTGAATCTTTGCCCGAATCCGCGCGGAGTCGATGAGAAGGTACTTGACCTTGCGCTGCTCCGGAAGCCGATATCGGTCGCGGTGCGCGGTGTAATAGTCCTGCAGATCCTTGTCGGACGGACCGGCGCCGCTGTCCAACTTGCTCGACGGAATCTTCACGTACTCGATCGACGCGCGCTCGTTGCGCGCGGCGAATTCCTTCGCCACGTCCGCCTCGGGAACCAGCACCGAAGCCTTGACGAGAGCGCGGTACTTCTGGGCGAGCAGGCTGTCCCGGATCTCCTCCTCGAACCGCTCCGAGGACAGGCGGTTGGCCGCGAGAAGCTGTTCGTACTTCTCCTTCCCGATGAACTGGCCGTCCTTCTGCAGGTCGGGCATCGAGACGATGTAGTCGGAGACCTCCTCGTCGGAAACTTTGAGGCGCAGGCGCTTGACCGCCTCCTGCCGCAGGCGGTCGTCGATCATGCTGTCCAGGACCTGCCGCGGCAGGTCCATGGCCCGGATCAGCTCGGGCGACAGGTTGCCCTGGTAGACGCGCCGGTACCGTTCCGTCATCTCCCGGTAGCGCGTGTCGTATTCGGCGGCCGAGATCGAATCCCCGCCGACCCGGGCGATCGTCTGATCTGACAGGTTGCGGGAGCTGGTGCTTCCTCCCGAGAAGAAGACGAAGCCGACGACGAAGACGATGATGACGGCGAAAAGCGTCCACTTGAGCTGGTGGAAGCTCTCCCGCATGACCTTGAGCATTCCCGGACCTCCTAACCCGCTAGAAGAGAACCGCGGACTATAGCCGAATGATCCCGCGAGACGGAAGATTCGGCCCGGCGGTCCTGACAGCGATCCCGTTCGGAAAGAGCTCAAAGACCCGCGCAACCGCGGCCGGGATCCTGCCGAGCATGCGGCCGGAGAGCCGATTCGTCTGATTGTCGTGGGATTGTGCTATAAGCGAACCGGGTAAGTCTCGCAAATCCGGAGGTTTATGCGGCGCAAGCGGCCCGGCCAGCCCGTCGGTGGAGACATCGACTGGTTCGTCATCCCCATCGAGAGGATCCGACAGTGGGCCCTGATCGCGCTACTGGTTCTCCTCGCGGGGGGCGTGGGCTACTTCCTGTATGTCCGCACGCGACGCTCGCCCGAAGAAAAGGCGCGAACCGAAATCACGAGCGCGTCCGCTCTTTACTCGCGGGTCGCGACGACCGCGGGAAGTCCGCGTCCGGGTTCCAGCGCGGCGCAGGCCCGGGACCTTCTGGCGGGGGCGCACGACGCCTTCGAGACGAAGAAGTACGACGAAGCCTTTCGCCTCGCTGTCGAGTCGGAGTCCTATTCCCGCCGCGCGCTGGGCAGCGGCGGCACGGAGGAGGTGGGAGACGCCTCGTTCATTTTCGTGGAGGGCGACGTCTCTCTGCAGACAGCGGGACGCTCGACCTTCGAGCCGGCCCGGCAGAGGGAGACTCTGTTCGAGGGCGACTTCATCAAAACGGGCCGCGCGGGCTCGGCGGAAATCATGTTTTCCGACGGGACGCTCTACACGGTCCGGCCCGGATCCCTCTTCGAAGTGCGCCGGCCCAAAACCTCCGAGGCGGGAGGCAGCCAGGTCAAGATGGTCTCGGGAGCGATCAACGTTTACACGGCGGCCTCCAACTCGACGGTCGCGACCGACGCGGCGACCGCCGCGATCGACAGGGAGTCGCGCGTCGCGCTCGACGTCGAGGCGGGGGAGAAGACCCAGGTCACGACGTTTCGCGGCCGCGCCACCATGTCGACGGGAAAAGAGACGGTCGTCCTCTCGGATCGCGAGCGAGCGACCGCGGGCGCCAAGACCGGGATCATCTCCGCCAAGGAGAGCATTCCCGAATCGCCCCAGCCGCTGCTTCCCGCCGATAACCGCATCTACGACCTGAAGACCGGTGACGAAATCGATTTGAAATGGAGCCCGATCCCCAAAGCGCAGCGATATCGCATCCAGATCTCCCGGTCCCGGCTGTTTGTCCCCGACGCCACGGAAGTCGATCTGGACAACCGCACCGAGGATTTCGTTCGCGTGAAAGTCTCGCGCGAGGGCTCCTACTTCTGGCGCGTCGCGGCGATCGACAGAAACGGGAACCCCTCGGACTGGAGCGTCGTCCGTCGGTTCCGCATGCTGACGGAGCCGCCGCGCACGGGACCGGGCGGACCTCCTCCCAGGCTCTCGATCTCGCCGCCGCAGCAGATGGGCAATCTCTTTCTGATCTTCGGGAAGACCGATCCGGGCGCGATCGTGACGGTCAACGCCGAGCCGGCGGACGTCGAGTCGGACGGCTCCTTCAAGAAGACAATCACGGTCGACCACGAGGGATATGCCACCCTGGTGATCAAGGCCGTGGACGCGTCGGGGAACGAAACTGTCAAGCCGGTGAAAGTGTTCGTGGAGTCGCTGTGAGGAAGGAGCCAGTCGTCAGTGATCCGTTGTCCGTTTTCAGCCGGAGATCCGAGCTGAAAACTCTCAACTGAAAACTGAATACGGGTTGGGAGGTATTTTTTGGCGTTCAAAACGATCTTTTCCGTTTTTTCCAACGATCTCGCGGTCGATCTCGGCACCGCGAACACGCTCGTGTTCGCCCGAGGCAAAGGGATCATCGTTCGCGAGCCTTCGATCGTCGCGGTGAACAACCTGACGAACCGAGTCGAGGCGGTCGGCACGGAGGCCAAAGAGATGCTGGGCCGCACCCCCGGCAACATCGTGGCCATCCGGCCGATGAAGGATGGGGTCATCGCGGACTTCGAAGTGACTGAGAAGATGCTCGACCACTTCATCAAGAAAGCGCACGGCCGATCTCTGTTCGTGCGGCCGAGGATCGTGGTCTCGGTGCCCTCGGGAATCACCCAGGTCGAGAAGCGCGCCGTTCAGGACTCGGCACTCCGGGCCGGGGCCTCGGAAGTGTTCATCATCGAACAGGCGATGGCCGCTGCGATCGGCGCCGGGCTGCCGATCACGGAGCCGGCGGGTAACATGATCGTCGACATCGGAGGCGGAACGACCGACGTTGCCGTCATCTCGCTCGCTGGAATCGTTTACAGCCGGTCGGTCCGGATCGCCTCCAACGAGATGGATGAGGCGGTCATCCAATACGTCAAGCGCAAGTACAATCTCCTGATCGGAGAGCGCACGGCCGAGCAGATCAAGATCGAGATCGGCTCCGCCCATCCGTTGGACGAGCCGCTGACGATGGATATCAAAGGACGCGACCTCGTGGAGGGAGTCCCGAAGACTCTGACCCTGACGGACGAAGAAGTCCGCGAGGCGCTGTCGGAAGTCGTGGCGGCGATCGTCGAAAGCGTGCGTGTCGCGCTGGAACGGACGCCGCCGGAGTTGTCTGCGGACATCATGGACAAGGGAATCATCATTACGGGCGGCGGTTCGCTCTTGCGGAACCTCGATCGACGCCTTCGCGAAGAAACGGGATTGCCCATTTCTTACGCAGAGGATCCGCTGGCGTCGGTCGTCCTCGGTACCGGAGCGATGCTCACCGACATGGATCTGTTGAGAAAGATTTCGATCGCGTAGCTCGGGATGAGAGCCTCCAACCCGGTAGTGGAAGTCGTCGGACCGCGTCCCCGGCGCGGCGGACTCGTGCTTGCGTCCGTTCTGATTTTTTGCATCCTGATTCTCTCGGCGCAGGTCCCGGCGCGGGGCCGGCGCGGCTCGCTGCTCCAGGCCTGGATTTTGACGGCATCTGCGCCGGCGGCGATCACGCTGTCGAATCTGTCGCGCGCGATCACTCGCGCCTTCGACTCCGGCGCCGAGCTGCTGACGACCCGTTCTGAGAATTCGCGCCTGAAAGAGGAAATCGTCAAGAAGGATCAGGAGCTCTTCACGCTGCGCGCGCGCGTGACGAGCGAGGAGCTCGACCAGCAGCTGCTCGCCGGCTCTTCGGTCCTTCCTCAGATCCTGACCGCGGCTCCGATTCTCCTCGTCGAAAACCGGGCAGGGCTGCAGAGCGCCGTGATCGGCGCCGGAGCTCAGCAGGGCGTCTCCGTCGGCTGTCCGATCGCCGTGCCGGAAGGGCTGGTCGGCCGCGTGGTCACCGTCGGCCGCTCCATCGCGAGGGCCCAGCTGTTGGTCGACGCCTCCGCCGCCGCCGGCGCGCGAATCGTACGGACCGGCGAGGTCGGCGTCGTGCGGGGAGACGGCAGGGGACGGCTGAGGATGCAGAACATTCCGACCACCTCGTCGGTCCAGCCCGGAGATCGGATCGAGACCGCGGGCATCGACGGAATCTATCCGCGGGGGGTCGTGATCGGCGGCGTCGAAAAGGTTTCCCGCGGCAGCCTGTTCCTGGAGATCAGTGTCGTCCCGACCGCATCGTTTTCGCAGTTGATCGACGTGCTCGTGCTCGCCCCCTCGCCCGCGAGAGAAGACGCCGCCTCCGGAGGCAAGGGTGCACAGCCGTGAAGCTCACGCGAATTGGAGCGCTTCTGGCCGTCGCCGTGGCCCTTCAGTTCTTCGTCGGGAGCTCCTCGCATCGGTCGGCGTGGCCGGTCGATTTCTTTCTCCTCGCGACGGCGGTCGTGGCTCGCGGCGGCGACTTCGTGCGAGCAGTCCTGGTCGGCGGCGCCGTCGGCATGCTCGAGGACGCTCTCTCCCACGAGCTGCTCGGGATGAACGCCTTCGCCAAGGCGATGCTCGGCTATCTGCTCGCGCTCCTGTCGATGCGAGTGATGTTCGGCGGCCCGTGGGCGGTCGGCGGCGCGCTCGCCCTCGCGTCGCTCGCCAACGACCTGATCGTGGCCGTGCTCGCGGCGCTGCTCCTGCAGGCTCCCGTGGTTCTGCTCTCGCGCGAATCTCTCTGGCGGGCGACCGCCACCGGCGCAACCGGCGGGCTGCTCGAGGCGGCGCGCATCTTTCCCTGGCGACAGTGGTGGGAGAGACGGCAGCTGCGGAGGCTGCGATGAAGCGAACGCGAACGGCTCGCGACTGCGGGGTCGGCCCGTGCTGAAAGTCCGGGAAAACCGCCGGGAGCTCGTCCGCCGCATCGAGCGGGTTCGGCTCGGCGCGGGCGTGATCTTCGCCGCGCTCGCCTTTGGCTACTGGTACGTGCAGATCGCGCGCGGCGACTACTACTTCGCGCAGTCGGAGAACAACCGGATCCGATCGGTGCGCATCAACGCGCCGCGCGGATACGTACTCGACCGCAACGGCGCCATCCTCGTCGACAACGAGCCGGGATACACGCTTCACCTCTATCGAAAAGAGGCGAAGGATCTGAACGCCTCCATCGACCTCGCCGCGCAAGTGCTGAAGATTCCTCGCGAGCAGGTCCGCGCGCGCGTGGGCCGGGGCTTGCGCGATCCCGAGTTTCTCCCGATTCCGATCGCCGAGAACCTGGGTATCGAAGAGGTCGCGTCGATCGAGGCCCGGGCTCCCGAGCACCCGGAGTTCGCGATCACCGTGTCGCAGCGGCGGCTGTATTCGCACGGGACCTCGGCAGCGCATGCGATCGGTTATCTCTCGGAGGCGAGCGCGGAGCAAATTCGGGCCGCGGAAAGCGGCTACCGGATGGGCGACTGGATTGGACAGAAAGGAATCGAGGGGGCGTACGAACGGCTGCTGGCCGGTGTCGACGGAGAGCGACAAGTCATCGTCGACTCGCACGGGCACGAGATCACCGAGGAACGGCGCGTCGAGGCGCGCCCCGGGCAAAACCTCTACGTCACGCTCGACTACGAGCTGCAGAAGATCGCGGAAGAGTATTTTCGCGACCGCGTGGGCTCGGCGGTCGCCATGGACCCGCGCACGGGCGAGATCCTCGCTCTCGTTTCTTCACCGTCGTACGATCCGAACTGGTTTACCCGTCGCGTCTCTCCGCAGGAATGGTCCACCCTTCTCAACGATCCCCATCACCCTCTTCAAAACCGCGCGATTCAGAACGCGTTCTCGCCGGGATCGGTGTTCAAGATTTTCCTCGCTTACGGAGCGCTGGCCGACGGCCTCGTCGACCCGGATCAGAAAGTCTTCTGTCCCGGCCACGCGACCTTCTACGGGCGCACGTTCCAGTGCCACCGCAAGGAGGGGCACGGCTGGGTGAATCTGCGCGACGCGATCAAGGTCTCTTGTGACGTCTATTTCTACAACCTCGGCCGGCGTCTGGGCATCGAACGCATCGCAGAAATCTCGCGCCACTTCGGATTCGGCCAGGCGACGGGAGTCGACTTGCCCTACGAAAAGGAAGGTCTGGTGCCCTCGGAAGAGTGGGCGGTCGAGAAGAGGCACGCCCGCTGGTATCCGAGCGAGACGATCTCCGTGGCCATCGGCCAGGGACCGGTCCTCGTCACGCCGCTTCAGATCGCGCGCGGCTTGTCGGCGCTCGTTGAGAAAGGGATGCTTCCGACGCCTCATCTCTTTCTCGCCTCGCAGGATCCAGCGACCGGAGAGCATCTGCGCTACCGAGACGTGCCCAAGACGGGTCTTCCGCTGCCTCCCGAGAAAGCCGCGATCGTCATCAACGGCATGTGGGCCGTGATGAACGAACCGGGCGGCACCGCGTTTGCCTCGCGCGTTCCCGGCGTCGAGGCCGGCGGGAAGACCGGCACAGTGCAAGTCATCGGGCGGGAGAGCACGATCCGGGCGGGAGCGGAGAGGAAGAAGCTCGAGGACCACGCCTGGTTCGCGGGCTTCGCTCCGATCAACGACCCGCAGATGGTCGTCGTCGTGTTCGTCGAGAACGGGGGCCACGGAGGGAGCGTGGCGGCGCCGCTCGCCCGGGACCTCTTCCTGCACCGATTCGGAAAGGCGCCCGCGCCCGATTCTGGCCAGAAGCCTCCGCTGCAGGCCGTGCGGCCGCCGGTTTCGGGCGTCGAAACCGTGTCGCGTCGAGTCGGTCCAGGAGGCGACCGATGATCGCGCGCGTTTTGCCCGTTCCCCGCCGGCTCGACCTGGTCGTGATCGGCTCGGTGCTCTCGCTCGCGGTTCTCGGAGTTCTGTTCGTCGGCTCGGCGACGGCGACGGGAACTTCGGGCCGGCTCCATGGGCTTGCCGCGCGCCAGGGGATCTGGGTCGCGGTCGGAATCGCGCTGATGTGCGCCGCGGTCCTGGTCGACTACCGGACGCTCCTGAAAATCTCGTTCCCGCTCTATCTGGCGAGCCTGGTTCCTCTGCTGTACCTGCTCGCATTCGGCCAACGCATTGCCAACGTTCGATCCTGGATTCGTCTGGGGGCATTTCAATTCCAGCCCGCGGAGTTGACCAAGATCGCGACCGCTCTGCTCGTCGCTTATCTCTTCGAGAACGAGGACGACGTGCGCCTGCGCTTTTCCGCCTTCGCGAAGCTCGGTGTGATCGTCGGAGTGCCGTTCCTGCTCATCTTCTTGCAGCCGGACCTCGGGCTCGGCCTGACGATGCTTCCGCTGCTCGCCACCGGCTTCTTTTTTGGAGGGCTGCCCTGGAGGGGCTGGCTCGCCCTCGCTCTCATCGTGCTGGTCGTCGCAGGCGCCGCCTGGTTTTTTCTGAAGGACTACCAGAGGCAGCGGATCGCGACCTTCTTGAATCCGGACCAGGACATGTTGAAAGCCGGTTATCAGGTCCGCCAGTCGAAGATCGCGGTGGGATCGGGCGGGTTTTTCGGCAAGGGGTTCCGCTCGGGAACGCAGAGCCAGCTGCGCTTTCTGCCGAACCCGCAGACCGACTTCATCTTTGCGGTCATCGCGGAGGAGTGGGGCTTTCTCGGCGTCATCCTCGTGCTCGGAATCTTCGCCGCGCTCTTCCTCCGGTGCCTGAAGTTGGCGAGCGTCGCCCGCGATCGGGGCGGCGTCTTCCTGATCCTCGGCCTGACGTCGATGATCTTCTTCTCCGTCGTCATCAACACGTCGATGATGATCGGTCTCTTGCCGACGACGGGAATTCCCCTCCCGCTCGTCTCGTACGGCGGTTCCTCCATCGCGACCACGTTCCTCGCGATCGGGTTGATCCTGGGTGTGGAGTACCGCCGGTTCGCCAACGCGTGAGAACGGAGATCCTGGTCAATGCGACTCCTCCGGAGACGCGTGTCGCGCTGACGGAGGAAGGCCGCCTCGTCGAGATCTTCCACGAGCGCCTCCACCACCAGGGCCTCGTCGGCAACGTTTATCTGGGGCGCGTGCAGCGCGTCTTGCCGGGCATGCACGCGGCGTTCGTCTCCGTCGGGCTCGATCGGCAGGCGTTCCTCTACGTGGAGGATGCCGTCTCACGCGCTCTGGAGCTGGAGATCGATGCGCGCGAAACGGAGCCCAACGGGGCGGACCGGAATTCCGAGACGTCTCGGCCGCGCATCGATGACCTGCTCAAAGAGGGCCAGGAGATCGTGGTCCAGATCACCAAGGACCCGCTCTCGGGAAAGGGTCCGCGCGTGACCGCCAATCTGTCGCTGCCGGGGCGGACTCTCGTTTATCTGCCGGGAGCGCGGGACGTCGCCATCTCCCGGCGGATCACCGACGAAGAGGAGCGCGAGCGGCTCCGGCGCGTTCTCGAGTCA
>DATDNV010000600.1:0-8258 GCA_036518075.1 Thermoanaerobaculia bacterium | reverse complement strand
TGAAGGCAGTACCTTGATGGCGACGTCGCGCCCCAGGCGGGAGTCCCGCGCTCGATACACTTCACCCATCCCGCCGGCGCCGATCGGCGCGGCGATCTCGTAGGGGCCCAGACGGGTGCCCGAGGGGAGCGTCATGTCAATTCATTGGAGTGAAATCACCGATCGTCGCGCGAGTCCATCCCCCGGTGCGATCCCGCTCCCGGCACGCGCATTATCCGCCCAGCGTCTGCAGGCGCGATCCGTAGCAGGCGTTCAGAAGCTCCCCGCTCGCGGCGGGACGGAATCCGACGATCTGGTCGACCCTCTCTCGGATGACCTGGAAATCCCGGATTCGGCTGGTCACGACCCGGTTTCCGAACTCCAGGTGGAGCCCGCAGGCCGCGAGGATGTCGCTGCGAATCACGGTGCCCCCCCAGGTGCAGCCGGAAATCGAGATCCGAACCGGAGACATGCCCTGCCGGTCGAACCATCCTCCACGGATGCTGTAGGTCGAATCCTCGAGGACCCGAATCGAATAGGTCGAGTTTTCAGTGTTGACGACGACGCAATCGCCGCAGCGCAGGTCGGACTTTCGGATCGGCCGGGTGATCCGAGCCTGTTCCACGATCGCGTTCACCGTCCGCACGAAAGCGATCAAGCGGTGTCCCTTTCCAGGGGATCGAAGAGAAATCTCAACGCGCCTGTCCCGTTTTCACTCTCTTCATTCTCTTTCAACCGGCGGGCGACGCCCCCTCTTCCGAGGTCCGGCCTACGCGCGGGTCCAACGGCCCGATTTCTCGGGAGCATGAACGATGCCATCGGCGCTCGACTGGAAGAATTGTCTCCGATTTCTCATCCGTGTGTACGGCTAAGATTCGCACATGTTGCCGACCCCCCGCGGCGCCGTCGCGCTGATCCTGGCGCTCGCCTTTGCCGCGCCGGCGGTCTACCGCGTCACGCGCCCTAAACCCACTCTGCAAAAAAGGATCGCCGAGCGCATCGCGTCTTTCCCCGGAGAGATAGGGGTAGCCGTCCGCGACCTGGAAAACGGGGACGAGATCGCTTTTGCGGGGGACCAGCGCTTCCCGACGGCGAGCCTGATCAAACTGGCGGTCATGGTGGAGGTCTACCACCAGATGGACGAAGGGAAGCTCCGGCGCGACACGGTCGTCCGCCTCGCCAAAGAGGACAAGGCGGGAGACGAATCGGTCGTGCTGAACCAGATGGAGCCGGGGGTCAGTCTCACCATCCCGGACCTCCTCGGACTGATGATCGCCTACTCCGACAACACGGCGACGAATCTGCTGATCCGGCAGGTGGGCACCGCCAACGTCGATCGGCGAATGGAGGACTACGGCCTATCGCACACGCAGCTCTATCGACCGACGTTCCGCGACGGCCACCCCGACGTTTTTCCCGACCTCGAGAAGGAGTTCGGCCTGGGATCCACGACGCCGCGAGAGGCGGCAAAGCTCATGGGGCTCATCGCGGACGGCAAGGTCGTCAGCCGCGCCGCCTGCGACGAGATGATCGCGATGCTCGCCCGGCAACAGGACCGTCAAATGATCCCGCGCTCCCTCCCTTTCGAGCGGGAAGACATCCTCGCAGCCAACAAGACCGGCTGGGACGAGGAGAAGCTTCCGGACGCATCCGGCTTCAGGGGCGAGATCCGGACCGACGCCGCCTACGTCAAGGGGCCCAAATCACGGTACGTGATCGCGATCCTGACGCGGCGCGGAAGGGACAAGCGGCCCGGCGCCGACAACGCCGCGCTCGTGACCGGCGCCGCGATTTCGAGAATGGTTTACGACGAGCTCAGCCGCCGCGGTGCAGCCCGGCCGAACTAGCTATCAAACAGGTTGTTCCAATGGGTGACAAGCAGGGCGGGTCCTGCCGCCGGCCACCTCGCGCACGAGACGCAATCGTATCGATACCCGTATGGGGTTGAGCCGTCCGAGCGGAGCGGCGGCCCGGAATCGGTTGACAACCAAAAGGCCGCCGCGTCCCCGCGAGGGAGATGCCCGCAGGCGAGTGCTTACTGGCTCGTCCTCCCGATGAAGTCGGCGATATCCGACTTGAACGCTTTCAGCGACGGCTCGTACACGTACATCATGTGCCCGGCCGGGTAGTACTTCATCTCGAGGTGCGACTGGAGCGGCTTCTCCAGGTGCAGCGCCGCCACCATCGACTCGGTCGCGAAAAACGGCGTCGCGAGGTCATAGAGGCCGTTCAGCAGCAGTACCCGCAGGTTGGGGTTGAACGTCATCGCGTGCGCCAGATCGATTCCGGTGTTCGTCATCGACGGCAGAGCGATCGGCGCACCCGGAGTCTTGTGCCGGAAGTCCCAGGTCTTCCAGACGTCCGCGCTGACGACGTAGGTCTTTCCCTGGCCGAATTTAAGGCCGTCGTGCAGCCAGTCGAACAGGGCGGCGGTGAAGGCTCCTTCGATCGCGGACGATTGCGGGTCTTCCTCGGCCTCCTTGGCCAGCGGATCCCACGTCACCCCGGAAAAGCGCGAGTCGAGGCGCCCGACGGTGATGCGGTGCTGCCGCATGAGCTCCTGCGTGTACTCGTTTTCCGAGACGCGCATGTTCGCGAGATCGAGATATTGCTCCGAGAGACCCGTGTAGCCGTGCAGCTTCCTGATGATTTCGGCTCGCCGCTCCGGAGCGAGGCGATCCCCTTCGGCGAGAGCGGCAGCGTAGTCGCTCGCGGCGAACCGCCGCACTTCCGTCAGCCAGGGCTCCAGCTCCTTGGGCGCGTTGGGAATGAGCTTGTGGTACCAGGCGGTAGCGGCGAAGCTCGGGAGATAGAGCGGATACGGCCGATCGTTGCCCGGAACGGCGAAGATCGCGGACAGGTCCACCGCGACCGACACCAGGACCACCCCGTTGAAGGCCATCCCCATGCGCGTCTGGAGATAGTCGACGACCCCCGCGGAACGCGTCGTGCCGTAGCTCTCCCCGAGGAGGTACTTGGGTGAGTTCCACCGTCCGTTGTCGCTGATGTATTGCTTGATGAATCGCGAGACCGACTCGATGTCGGGATCGGTTCCCCAGAAGTCCTTGTCCTTCGCGTCGCCCACGGCGCGGCTGAAACCGGTTCCGACGGGATCGATCATGACGATGTCGGTCTTGTCGAGAAGGCTGTAGGCGTTGTCGACGACCTGGTACGGGGGCGGCGCGGTCGCGGTCGCGTCGGCCGTGACGATCCGCCGCGGGCCGAGCGCGCCCATGTGCAGCCAGATCGAGGAGGAACCTGGTCCGCCGTTGTAGGCGAACGTGATGGGACGGCGCGCCGCGGCGCCCCCGTCCTTGCGAACGTAGGCGGTATAGCCGATCGACGCCCAGGGCTCGTCCTTCTCGTTGCGCACGATCAGCGTGCCGGCGGTCGCCGTGTAGTTGACGACGACGCCTCCGATCGTCACCGTGTGCTGCGTCACCGACGATTCCGGGCCCGCCGACTCCTTCGCCGACCGGTCGGCGGGAGCTTTCTCTCCCGGCTTTTCCGGTTTCTCCGTCATCTTTTCGGCCGATTTTTCGGGAGGCTTCTGCTGCGCTCGAGCGGACCCTGCCAGAAAGATGCTCGACGCGACCAACCATGCGATCCCGCGTGTTCTCACCGTCTCTCCTTTCGTTGAACGGACTCCGAGGTTTGGGAAGGCCAGAGTCTACATTTGTGGTGGAATGACGCGCGACAAAGGAGTGACGATGCGATACAGCCGTTTCCTCGCCGCGGTCTCTTTGCTCTGGGCTCTCCCGGCGCCGGCGGAAACGGCAACCGCCCCGCCAGCGCTCGTGATCCGCGCGGGAATGCTGATCGACGGGAAGTCTGCTTCCCCACGCCGGGATCAGGTCATCGTGATCCGAGGCAACCGCATCGAGAGCATCGGGGACTCCTCGTCCGTGAAGGTTCCCGAGGGCGCCCGCATCGTCGACCTCTCGCGCGCGACCGTCCTTCCAGGCCTGATCGACGCGCACACGCACATCTTTCTGCAGGGTGAGGACCCGGCCGAGGGCGGCTATGACGTCCAGCTCCTCAAGCAGGGTCTGGCTTTCCGCGCCGCGCGGGCCACGGTCTCGGTCCGCCGGGCGCTCGAGCAGGGCTTCACGACGATCCGCGACGTCGAAACGGAAGGCGCGGGATATGGGGACGTCGGCATCCGGCAGGCGATCGAGGCTGGCTACATCCCCGGCCCGCGCATGTTCGTCGTCACACGCGCGATCTCATCGACCGGCGGCTATGACCTCGAGGGATATGCCCCGGAGATCACCGTTCCGAAGGGCGCGCAGATCATCGACGGGCCGGTCGAAGCCCGCAAGGCCGCGCGCGAGCAGCTCGACCACGGAGCGGACTGGCTGAAGGTCTACGTCACGCATCGCTCCTGGGTCGACAAACAGGGCAACCTCGTTTCGCAGCCGACGCTGACGGTCGAAGAGCTCAAAGCGATCGTGGACGAGGCGCACGGATGGGGAAAGAAGGTCGCCTGCCACGCGTACAACGGGATCGGTCTCCACCGCGGCCTCGACGGCGGCTGCGATTCGATCGAGCACGGCCTCGAGCTCGACGACGCGGCCATCGCGCAGATGGTCAAACAGGGGACGTGGCTCTGCCCGACCATGAGCGTTTACTACGACCACTGGGCTCCCGCCGACACTCCGGAAGGAAAGCGGGACCGCAAGCGGGCCGAGGTCCACGGGCCGTCGCTCCAGAAGGCGGTGAAGGCCGGAGTCAAGATCGCCTTCGGCACCGACGCAGGAGGATTTTCCTGGAGCGAGCCGATCGCGCGCGAGTTCGCGCGGATGGTCGAGTTCGGCATGACGCCGATGGCGGCGATTCAGGCCGCCACGTCGCGCGCGGCCGAGATGCTCGGGATGTCGGGAGATCTCGGAGTGGTCGCGCCCGGGGCCTACGCCGACATCGTCGCAGTGCCCGGCGACCCGATCGCCGACGTCAAAGCGCTCCTGAAGGTCGGCTTCGTGATGAAGGACGGGAAGATCTATCGAGACGAGTTGCGCTGAGGGCTCGGTTCGCAGGTCGGCTCACCTGACTGAGGACTGAGAACCGAGGACTGAGGACTCGAGAAGCCCACGCCCGAATACTTAGAGTCCAATGACAGCCAGTTCAGTCCCCGCAGTCGCTCAAGAACCCAGTTTGTCTGGCTGATAGCTGAGAGCTGACAGCTGACAGCTTAGCGCCCCAGCTCGGTGAACCAGTTGAGAACGACCGTGGTCGGGGTCATCGACTCGCGTTTCAGCGGTGCGACGACGAGGAATCGCTGGTCGTCGGGCGCGGCGACGAAGCGGTTGCGAGCGATCCCCGGCGCTGTGCGCGCCGCAAACAACGGTTTGGGGACTCCCGCCTGAAAGGTATCGCCCTCTTTCACGTCGACCGCCATGAGATTCTGATCGGGAGCTCGGTACACGATCTCTTTTCCGTCCGCGCGCCACTTGGGCTCCACGCCTCCGGTCGTCGAGACCTGCCACTTGCCTCCGGGCCCGGGGAAGCTCTGCACGTAGACCTCCTGGCGTCCCGACTCGTTGGACTGATAGGCGATGAAGCGGCTGTCAGGAGAAAACACCGGCCAGAACTCGTTGAACGATGTCTTCAGGAACGGAATCGGCTTGGCCTCTCCAAACGTTGGCAGGACGAAAATGTCAAATCCGGTGTCCTTCGACTGGTTCACGTAAGCGATGTACTTCCCGTCGCGAGACCAGTCGCTTGCGAATTTGTTTTCATCGGAACGGATCAGCAGCTTCTCTTCACCCTGCCCGCCGGCGGCCTTCTCGTAGAGGTCATAACTTCCAGAGCGGTTGTCCGAGAACACGATCCGAGCCTCGTCGGGAGACCAGACCGGCGCGATCTCGTCCGCCGCACCGAACGTAAACCGCGAGCTGACTCCTCGCGTGAGGTCGCGGATCCAAATGTCCGCTCGTCCGCCTCGGGCATCGGAAAGGTCGTAGGCGAGCCGGTCCCCCTTGGGTGAAAGCGCCGGGTTGCGGGAGTCGGCCGGGTCTCCGACCGTCTCGAGTTCCTTGCCCGACCGATCCATCCACGCCATCCGTGTCCCGGTCTCTCCGGTCCGATAGACGAGGGTCCCCTCTCGCGACACGGAGAAGAGTGCGAGACCCACCGAGTTGGTGCCGACCTTCTCTGCGAGGGGAACCGGTTCCCCCGTGGTCTTGATCGAGCTGGGGTTGAAACGTTGCGCGACGAGCGTCCGGTCGCGGACGAAGAGAAGATAGCCAGGCGGTGCATAGGTGATCATCGTTTGCGCGGGCGCCAGCGTTTTCGTTTCCTTCGAGTCGATCGACCCAATTCGATACTCCGTGTCTTCCGGCTTCTGCCCCGTCGCCATATAGAGAAAGTGTTTCCCATCGGGGAGAAACTCGGGCCACCCGACCTGGGTTTCCTTGCGGCTCGCCTCGGCCTTGACGGCCGGGACCGGCGTTCCGCCTGACGCGGAGACGCGGTTAATCGGGTCACTTCCGGTCCCGTCGAAGAGAATCACTCCCTCAGAGCTCCAGGAGCCATCGGACCCGGTCGGCGCGTCGCAGACTTTTTGCGGCGGACCGCCAGAGACGTCGATCTTCTTCAGCTTGCCCTCGGCGACGAATCCGAGATAGCGGCCATCCGGCGACCAGAAGGGCCGGGTGGCTCCGTCGGTTCCACCCAAGGGCTGCGCGGATAGGGAGTTGAGCGGACGCACCCAGATTCGCGTCTTGCCCGAGCTGTCGGTCGCGTTGAAGGCGATCGTGTGGCCATCGGGCGAGATGCGGGGAAGATCGATCGAAGTGACCTCCTCGGGAGTAGGGATCTCGAACCGCACGGTGCGGGCTTTGGCCGGCGCGCGGCGCACGAAGGCCGCCGCGAAAGCGACCGCCGCGAGCGCCGCCACACCCGCGACCATCCAGGCGAGCTTCTCGCGATTCTTCCGCCGCGCGACCACCGGCGCCGGCAGGCCCGCCTGCGAGCCTCCCTCTGCCACCCACTGGAGCTGCAGCTTGACGTCGTGGGCCGTCTGAAATCGGTTTTCCGGATCCTTGGAAAGACAGGTCTTGATCACGCGGTCGAGCGCCGGCGGCGTCATCGGCGCGACCGAAGAGACCGGCGGAGGCTCTTCCTTGAGGATCGAGCCGATCAGGCTCGCCTGACTCTTTCCCTGAAACGCCTTCTGCCCCGTCGCCATCTCGTAGAGCACCGCGCCCAAGGCGAAGATGTCGCTGCGGACATCCGCTTCCGCTCCCTCGAGCTGTTCGGGAGCCATGTACTGGAAGGTTCCGAGGATCGTGCCGGTCTGCGTCAGGTTGTGAGGCGTCGCGACGGTCGGCAGCGACGTCAAACCCGACTGCGGCGAAACCGGAGCGATCGCTTTCGCCAGACCGAAGTCGAGCAGCTTCACGCCCGCCTTGGTGAGCATGATGTTGCCAGGCTTCAAGTCCCGGTGAACGATCCCTTGCCGATGCGCCTTGTCGAGCGCGTCCGCGATCTCGATGCCGAAGCTGAGGGTCTGCGCGAGAGGCAGCGCACCTTTCAAGAGACGCGTCGCGAGCGTCTCCCCCTCGAGGTACTCCATGACCAGGTACTCGGTCCCCTCATGTGAACCGACGTCGTAGAGCGCGCAAATGTGGGCGTGGGAGAGCTGGGAGATCGCCTTCGCCTCCCGCTCGAACCGCTGTCGCATCTCTTCAGAGGACGACAGGTGTTGCGGAAGAACTTTGATCGCAACTTCACGCCCGAGTCTCGTATCGCGCGCCTTGTACACCTCGCCCATGCCGCCAGCGCCGATGGGAGCTTGAATCTCATAGGGTCCGAGCCTGGTTCCGGTCGCTAAGGTCATATCCTTCCAATTCTCAATTCCGAGACCTCAACCGACTCTCAACGCGGGCGGTCGCTCCGCGACCGGCGCTGAGAATTTTCTAAACGAGGGCGAAACCCGACCACCGTTTCGTCTTGACTCGGGATCGCCAATTCTCACCTTAACTCTCAATTCTCCGTCATCTTGCCCAGTCATCGTCATCGTCTTCCTCGGGAGCGCTCTCCTGCGTCCTCGGCTCCTGCGGCTCCGTGACCGTCATGAGCTGCACGTATCCCTTGGAACGCATCGCGTCGTTGAACGCGGGAATCGTCTTCTGGTAGAGCTCGTCGAAGCCCCTGCGCGCGCCGGCGAGCCGGCCGGCCAGCAGATCGTAGACTTCCCGCTCCGGCTGCGTCGGCGCGAAGTCCGCGTTGCCAGAGACGTCGCCGCCGCCCGTGCCCGACTCCGCCTGCAGCCAGAC
>DATDNV010000599.1:0-2755 GCA_036518075.1 Thermoanaerobaculia bacterium | reverse complement strand
CGGCGAGACTAGAGTCCTCGTCGCTGCGCTCCTCGGAATGGCAAGAATGCTGCGCTCCTCGGAATGACAACAGGGAGGGACTCCTCGGAATGACAGCCTCCGTCCTGTCATCCCGAGCGAAGCGAGGGATCTAGCCGCGTGGACAAACGGCGAGACTAGATTCCTCGTCGCTGCGCTCCTCGGAATGACAACAGGGAGGGACTCCTCGGAATGACAAGAATCGAGCGCTCCTCGGAATGACATCAGGGAGCCGATTCTCGGAATAAAGGAGGCTCAAGGGAGCCAACAGGAGGATCCCCGTCTCGACTAAGATCCGCCCTTCATGGCTCTCGGTGGACTCGGGCTTTTCTTTCTAGAGGCAGGCGCGGGGACGGCGTTTCTTCTGCTCTTTTTTCCGACCCGGGAGCTCGGGAAGGGATTCTTTTCGCTTCATGGCCTGCTCGCCTTCGTCTTTCTTCTCTTCGCGACCCTCGTTCGTCCCCAGGGCTTGTTGATGCCCGTCGCCGTCGGTACGACCGTGGCGCTCGCCGCCTACACGCTCGCCGCCCACGGAGGGCGAGCCTCGGCTGCCCGGCCCCTGCTGGCCGGGGGGGCCTTCGCGGCTCTCGGACAGCTGGTCAAAGTCGCCCTCGAGGCGCCCCACGGGACCACGAACGGCTGGACGGTCGCCGGAGCGCTGTTGGGCGGGCTGTTCTTCGGCGCCGTGCTTCTGATCATGAACCTCGGGCATTGGTACCTGGTCTCGCGGTCGCTGCCGTTCCAGCTTCTCGCGCGCGGCGCGGCGCTCTTCGCGGCCCTGGCCGCGGCGCGGACGCTGCTCCTTCTCTTTGCTCTCGCCTGGAATCCCAGCCGCGAGGGTCTCGCGCCGCTCGTCTCGCTCGAACGGGACGCTCTGTTTTTCCTGTTTCGCGTCCTCTGGGGAATCGTGGGCCCGCTCGCGCTTTCGTACTTCATCTGGAAGACGGCCGACATGAAGTCGAACCAGGCGGCGACCGGCCTCCTTTACGTCGCGCTTCTCTTCGTACTGATCGGTGAGCTGCTCTCGTCCTACCTCACCGTAGCGACGGGATTCCCCGCCTAGCGGATGCGCCTTCGCTACTACTGTCCCGACTGCCTGACCGCGCGCGACTTCACGGTCGGGGAATCGGGCGATTTCTCCTGCGCCAAATGCGGCCGGGCGTTCACGGTTGCCGGGGCGGAACCGGCTTCGGACGTCGTCGAGCGGTGCGTGTTCTGCGGTCACCGGGCGTTCTTCGTGCAGAAGGACTTCGATCAGCGGCTGGGCTGTCTCGCGATGGCCGTTTCTCTCGGGCTCGCCGTCCTGGTCGGCTGGCGTTTCGGCTGGATCTGGTTCACTCCGGTCTTGCTGGCGACCGTTCTGGTGGATTGGGTCGTCGCCGCGCGCATCGGGGCGGTTACGATCTGCTATCGATGCAACGCCGAGTACCGGGGCGCCGGGCGCAATCCCAGGCACCGCGCCTACGATCCCCACGTCGCCGAGCGGTTCGCGGAGGTCAAAACCGTCCGGCGCATGCGCTAGGGATCTTCGACATCTCGCGTCCGATCGACGAGGACACTGACGCCTGGCCGGGCGACGTTCCTTTTTCGTGGCGGGAGACCGCGCGGCTGGTCGAGGGGTCGCTCTACGAGTCGACCTGCTTCACGATGAGCGCGCATCTCGGGACGCACGCGGATGCGCCGTCGCACGTGCTTCCCGGCGGCAATCCCATCGGCCGGGTGCCGCTCGACGCGTTCATCGGGAAGGCGCGGGTCGTCGACCTGCCGGGGCGCGGAGAGATCGGTCCGGATTCGCTGCCGCGGGGCTGTCTCGGCGCGCCGCGAGTGCTGTTTCGAACGAAAGGCCGGACGTTTCTTTCGCCGCTCGCCGCGGTGCGTCTGGCGGAGAAGGGCGCCCTCCTGGTCGGGACGGATGCGCTTTCGGTCGATCCGGAGGATGCGGAAGATCTGCCGGTGCACCGAACGCTCCTTTCGCGGGGCGTGATGCTTCTCGAAGGGCTCGTCCTCGAGCACGTCGAGCCCGGCGACTACAGGCTGGTCGCCTTGCCGCTCGCGCTGATGGATCTCGACGCCGCGCCCGTGCGGGCGATCCTGATCAAGGAGTGAACGAGCTTTCAGCTGTCAGCTATTAGCTGTCAGCCCGAGGGCGCTGCGGGTGCCGCGCACCGAGCGGCTCGGGAGGCGGCGCGACGAGTCGCGGGTTCGCCGCGGTTCACGGCGGGCCCGACGAGCCGTGAGAAAGCGCTTAGAGAGTGTCCCGCCGTGGTCGTTTCGCCCATTCGTAGGGGCGGGGCTTGCCCCCGTCCGGTTGAAGACGAAATGCGGCTTCTGTTCCCCGTCGCCCTCCCCACTCGCGCGGGGGATACGCGGGCGGCCGCAAGGGCCGCCCCTACACCCGGAATCGCGTGGAGAGAATTTGCTACCGCGCCGGGCGCCCGGCGTTCAAGTTGTCGAAGTTCAGAATCGCGTTGAAGACGAGCGCGTAGGTTCCGGTCGTCTCGCCGCGCCACACCGGGTTGTTGGAGAAGAGAACCACGTGTCCCTTCTCGAGAGGCACGTCGATGACGGCGGGATGCTGCGCGATCTCCTTGCCGCTCTCGAGAAGGCCCGAGATCAGCAGGTCTTTCGAGTCCCCGTACCGAAGCACGACGCGCGGCCGTGAATCCGGCGGAATGACGAACGGGTTGTTGCGCTTCTGGTCGTCGGTCAGGGGAAGTGCTTCCCAGGGCTCGGCCTC
>DATDNV010000598.1:0-3282 GCA_036518075.1 Thermoanaerobaculia bacterium | reverse complement strand
TGGTCGGTGCTCGCATCGGGCCCGCCGGTCTGGCGGATCGAGCTCGCGCGGCGGCCCGGCGCGCTCGGAGAGCAAAGAGGTATCAACGAAGCGCTCTCCTGGGACCACGACCGGCTGGACGCTCTCGAGGCAGCGTCGTTTCGGATGCGGGAGTCCGGAGACTTCGTTTCGGCGAGCGAGATGTACGCAGCTTTCGCCGTGGGACTTCGGCGGCATATCGGCTTCGAGGAACAGATCCTTTTTCCGGCATTCGAAAACGTATCCGGAATGAACCCTGCCGCCGGCCCGACCGCCGTGATGCGCGCCGAGCACCGGGAGATCGAGAGTCTGCTCGCCGCGATCGAGGAGGGAATCACCGACCCCGGATTTCCGGTCGAGACGTTTCGCGAACAGTTTCACGCGGTCCTCGGCGAGCACAACCTCAAGGAGGAAGAGATCCTCTACCCGATGTCCGATCGCTTTTTGGGCGTCGAGGAGGCCGACTGGCTGGTCGAGCAGGTTCAGCGCTTCGGCGGCTAGGCGGCGCCGGTTCCACGCCGGGCAACCGATTTGAGCCGCTCAAACTCCATCACCAAGTCGACGCACGTCAACTTCCGAGCGCCATCGAGACGACCTGCGAATGACGGCCTACGTTTCGACGATGAAGGAAACGTTGGGGTCCGGCGCCCGGAAGACGCCGAGGATCTCGGAGATGTCCTTGACGGCTCCGGCCTTCTGCGCCTTGTGGCGGACCTCTGCCATCCGGTCGACGAGCGAGGGTTGCCTGACCTCGTAGAGGAGCCCGGTCGTCATGACCTCCTTCTCGCGCGTGTAACGGAGGGCGGCCTCGCGGCTGCTCCGGTCGTGATCGGCTGGGAGTGAGCGCTGCTTGGCCTTGAGTGTCTTGAACTGGTCGTCTCCCCGCCACGTGACGCAGGGGGACATGATGTTCAGGAAGGCGAAACCCCGGTGCTCGATCGCCTGCGTCATCAGCTCGACCAGCGTCTTCGGATCGCCAGAAAACCCGCGGCCCACCCACGTCGCGCCGAAGGAGATCGCGAGCTCGCAGGGGTCCACGGCGGGCTCCGGGTTCCCATAGGTGGTCGACTTGGTCCGGTCTCCCGCGGGAGTGGTCGGCGCGACTTGGCCTTTGGTCAGGCCATAGATCTCGTTGTCCATCAGGAAGTAGGCGACGTCCAGGTTTCGGCGCGCCGAGTGAAGGAAGTGGTTCCCCCCGATCGCAAGTCCGTCTCCGTCGCCTCCGACCGCGACGACCGTCAGCTCCGGGCGCGCGACCTTGATGCCGGTCGCCAGAGTCAGCGCTCGCCCGTGAACGCCGTTGAAGCCGAACGTCGAGACGTAGCCCGGAAGCCGCGATGAGCAGCCGATCCCGGAGACCACGACCGTGTTCCAGGGCTGCAGCTGCAGCTTTGCCATCGCGCGGTGCAGAGCAGCGAGCGCTCCAAAGTCGCCGCAGCCGGCGCACCAGACGGGCTTCAACTCCGACTTGTAGTCGGCTGGCTGAAAGGCGGGAAGCTCCGCGCTCATACCAAGACCTCCTGCTCGTGCCGCGACGCGGCGGAAAGACTCTTGACCTTCTCGAGCTCCTGCGCGACCTCCGCGACCGTCAGGTTTTTGCCTCCGGACCGCTTGAAGACATGGGTCCGGTCCTCCGGCAGCGTGAGAAACGTGCGCAGGTATTTGTAGAACTGCGCCGTGTAGGAGAGCTCGACGACGAGCAGCTCTTTCACGTCGCTCAGGAACTCCTGGAACTGGAGCTTGGGGAACGGGTAGATCATCTGTGGCACGAAGGCCGCCACTTTCTCTCCCCGCGCGTTGGCCTCGAGCACCGCCTCTTTGACGGCTCCCTTGGACGAGCCCCAGCAAACGATCCCGATGTCCGCTTTCTCGGGGCCGTATCGCCGGAAGAAGTGATAACGATCCCGGATCGGCCACATCTTCCGGTACCGCTTCGCGTTCATCTTCTCGTGTGCCAGGTGCAGCGATGTGGGCCGACCCAGCTGATCGTGCTCGAGACCATTGGTCTGGTACATGCCTCCCGGCATTCCCGGCACCGCCATCGGAGACACCCCGTTCTCGGTATCGCGGTATCTCTCGTAGCGAGTGAGCTCGTCAGCGCTCGGCTTCAGTCGGTCGCGCACCTCATGGACGAGCGAGGACGCCGAGACCGTCTCGCGCCGTTGGCCGACTGCCTGGTCGGAAAGCACGAGGACCGGCAGCTGGAACTCCTCGGAAATGTTGAATGCGTCGACCGTCGCGTGAAAGCAGTCCTCCACGTCCGAGCAGGCGAGAACGACTCGTGGAGCATCGCCGTGCGTCCCATAGAGACACTGCAGCAAATCCGATTGCTCGCTCTTGGTGGGATTCCCGGTCGAAGGACCGCCGCGCTGGACGTCGACGATCACCGTCGGAACCTCGGCCATCGAGGCAAGACCGAGCATCTCGACCATCAGGGAGAGGCCGGGACCGGAGGTCGCCGTCATCGACTTCACTCCCGCGAAGGACGCTCCGATGATGGCGCCGATTGCCGCGAGCTCGTCCTCGGTCTGGACGACCGATCCGCCCGCGCGGGGCATCCACTCGGAGAGGAAGTGCAGGATCTCCGAAGAAGGAGTGATCGGGTAGCCGGCGAAGAACCGGCAGCCCGCGTGAAGCGCGCCGACCGCAGCTGCTTCGTTGCCCGACATCAGAAGGCGCGCCTCGGAGGGTTCGAAGCGCAGCCGCTTGTGGGAGACGTCGTCGGTCAGCGTTCGCGCGAAATGCCGGCCGGCTTCGAAGGCGCGATCGTTGGCCTCGGCAAGGGCTGCTCTCTTCTTGGCGAACCGCCGCCCGATCGCCGCGCGCAGCGCGCTCTCCGGCAGGCCGAACAGCTCCGTCAGGACGCCGAGCGTCACCGTATTCTTCGAGGCGGCCGTTCCGGCCGCCTCTTTGGCGAGCTGGGCGAACGGAACCGGCACCCAACGCGCCTGATCACCCCGCGGAAGGTCGAGCTTCTCGAACTGCGCCTCGTCGGCCGCCTCGTAGAGGATCACCGCATCCGCCGCCGCGGCGATCTCGCCGTGGAAACGGGCGAAGCTCTCCCAGCCGAACACGACGAGCACGTCGACGGAATCTCCTTGGGCGAACACCTCGCGGGAGGCGACCCGCACCGTGCAGGAGGTTTCCCCGCCGCGGATCTGAGGCCCGTAGGCCTCGGTCTGAAGCACGTGGAGGCCGACGCGGGCTGAGGCCTGCGCGACCAGGTTTCCCATCGTCACGACCCCGTCCCCGCCAGACCCCACC
>DATDNV010000597.1:0-3646 GCA_036518075.1 Thermoanaerobaculia bacterium | reverse complement strand
CCGCCGTCACTTCTTCTATGTGGCGGCCCTCGTCGCACCGCTTCTGGCGACGGCGGGATTTCTCATCCTTCGCAACCTTCGCTTCTCGCCCCGGTTCTTTCTGTGGGTTCTTCCCGTCGCATGGATCTTCGCGGTCGGCGCGTCTGCGTCTCTGGCGGCGTGGCTGCGAGCCCGGAGGCTCTTCGGTGCATCCGCGCGTCCGGGGATTTCGCGTGCGCTGGTTCCGCTGGCCGCGGCGCTGCTCGCCGCGTTCTCGCTGCTTTCCTTGCCGACCTACTATCGGGTTCCCAAGCAGCCCAACCGCGCGAGCCTCTCCTGGGTGCTCTCTCGCCGCAAACCCGGCGAGCCGATCGTTGCCGCCTATCTGGCGAAGTGGGGCCTCCGGTTTTATGGGCCTCGCGAGGGAATCTTCGAGGGACAGGCTTTTTCCCCCGTGAGCGAACCGGCTGAGCTCCAGAAGATCGAAAGCGAATCGCGGGGAAGAACGGTCTGGCTCCTGATGACCTTTCCGCGGGCGCTGCGGCTCGAATATCCCGAGCTCGACCGCTACATCCACGAGCATTATCGGGAACAGGCCCGTTTTCCAGCGACGATCGGAGACGGGGAGATCAGCGTGTTCACCCGCGAAGCGTCGGGATGAAGCTCGACCGAGGCCGGATCTTTTGGCTCGCCGCCGCCGTGGGGCTGCTGATCCGCATCGCGCTCTTTCTCGTCGCTTCGCAAGATCCGGGACGCCGCATGTATGTGCCGGACTCGTTCGATTACCAGCGACTCGCCGTCAACCTCATCGAGAGCCATGGCTTCTCCCGCGACTCGAGCGCTCCCTACCAGCCCGACATCCTCCGCACGCCGTCCTATCCGGCTCTGCTCGCGGTGCTCTACTCTTTGGCCGGCTCCCGTCCTGCTCTCGGTGTCTTCGCCGGAGTCCTGCTCTCGGTCGCATCCATCTTTCTTGCGAGGCGCGCCGCTCAGGCCTGGGCGCCGGGCGCGCGCGTTGGAGAAATTGCGGGAGCGTTCGTCGCGCTCGATCTGGGGGCCTCGGCGTATGCCAACTATCTATTGACGGAAGCGCTCTTCACCTTTCTTCTTCTCATGGCCTTCGACCTGCTGGGCCGGACGATGCGATCGGCGTCCGCGGGACGAGCGATCGCCGCTGGGGCGGTTCTCGGAGTCGCGATTCTCTGTCGTCCCATCGCGGTGGCGCTTCCTCTCGCGGTGCTCGCGACGAGAAACGGAAGAGTCATCCGCTTCCTGCTCCTGGGCTCGTTCGTGGTGGTCGCGCCCTGGGTCGCTCGAAATGCGATTTCGACCGGCTTCTTTGGCGTCAGCTCCGTGGGCTCGGTCAACCTTCTCTACCACCGGGCGAGCGCGGTGGAGGACGCGAGCCTCGGGCGCCCTCACGAGACCGCATCGACTCCGTCAGACGCGAACGATCGAGACGCGGTGTCTCGCATGCGGCGGCAGGGGCTGGACGTTCTGCGGCGGCACGCGGGGTGGCTCATCCGTCTGACGCTCTACGCGTGGCTTCGGACCTTCGGACCGGACGAAGATCCGATCTTCGGCCTCTTCGGCATTCGCACCGATCCGTCGCCGTGGTGGCTGACGCGATCGGCGGCCTCGCATCAGCCGATGGCTCCCTCCCTCACGGAGAACCTGGTCGAAGGAGGCTTTCTTCTTTTGCTCGCCGTTTGCGTCGCCCGCGGGTTGGGCGCCTGGAAGGATCCTCGGCTTCGGCCCCTCGTCGCCGCGTCGCTGGGAGTGATCGTCTATTTCCTCCTCGCTTCCGGGCCCGAGTATTACGGCCGGTTTCGCGTGCCGATCTTCCCGTTTTTGGCTTTCATCGGAGACGCGGGAACGGCGCGGAGCCGCGCGGAGGTCAGGTCATCATGAGCGACCGTTTGCGTCTCTCCGTCGTGATGGCGGCGCCCGCGGGATCGGTCGAGCAAGAATCGGCGCGCGTCGCGTTCGAGGCGCAGCTCGAGTCCGCTCAGGGAGACGAGCTGATCGTGGAACGGGGGGAGACGAGCGCGCTCCTCGTGCCCGAGCTGTGGACCCGCGGCATTCTCCGATCTTCCGGTGAGATCGTGGCGCTCACTCTCGCCTCGATGGTTCCGGATCCGAACTGGGTGAAGATCGTCCGCGGTTCGTTCGACGGCTCGATCGCCGGGGTCGGCGGCGCGATCGAGCCGGCCGACGCGATGCGCTCGCTCGACTGGGCCATCCATCTCACTCGCTACTCGGGTTATTTGCTGCCCTTCCGCGCGCGGGACGTGGACGACCTGCCCGGCGACAATGCCGCCTACAGGCGAAAGGCGATCGATCCTGCGCGCGAGGTCTGGGCCGGCGGATTCTGGGAGACCGCGGTCGATCGCGCGCTGCGCCGGTCGGGTCAGAGGCTGCGTCTGATTCCGGAGATGGTCGTCCGGCAGGGCCGCTCGGCCGGCGCCCGGGCGTTCTGCCGTAACCGATTCCGGCACGGCCGGTATCATGGAATGGAGATGGCGCGCGGTCGCCCGCGCTCCGCCCGTTGGTTGCGCACGCTCTTCTCCCCGGCGGTTCCGTTCGTGCTGCTTCTTCGCATCGCCAGACGCGCGTTCGCGCGAGGAAGAGCCCGCGGGTTCCTTCTCGCGCTTCCGTATCTGTGTCTTTTTCTGACGGCCTGGGCGGCCGGCGAAGCCGCTGGTTACCTCCTTGGCAGCGACTGATCTTTCCGTCATCGTTCCCGTCAGCGACGGCTGTTTTCGCACCGGCGAATCGCTCGCGGCGGTCCGCCAGTCGGTCGAAGGAATCGCGGCCGAGATCATCGTCGTCGACGGATCCCGGGACGGTTCGGGCGCCGCGATTCCAGAACAATTTCCGTTCCGATGGATCGCCGAGACCGCCGGCGCGAACGCGGCGCGCCTGCGAGCCCGTGGAGTAGCGGCAGCCGGGGGCCGGATCGTGGCGCTCGTCGAGCCCTGGACTCTTCCGGATCGGGACTGGGCGCGATCGATCATCGAGGAACATGACAAGAGCGACTCCGATACGGTCATCGGCGGTCCGGTTCTCTACGACGGACCCGAGGAGGCCGGTGCCTGGGCGGAGTTTTTCTTCGAGTACGGCGCGTTCCTGCCGCCGTTCGAGGGAGACGTCGAGGAGCTCGCGGTCAACAATGTTTCGTATTCCGCCGAGCTGCTCCAGCGCATGCGGCCTTTCTGGGAAGACGGTTTTTGGAAGCACTTCCTTCACCGGGAGCTACGAAGCCGCGGAGTCCGGTTCCGCGCGGCGGCGCGAGCGGCGGTCCGCCACTCCCGACCCGTCGCGTTCTCCCGATTCGTCCAAGAGCGCTTCCATCACGGCCGCGCCTACGCCGCGCGACGCGGAGGTCCCGCCGCCCGAGCGCTTCTCGCTCCGCTTCTTCCGATCCTGCTGACGGGCCGGCTGGCGCGGCGAGTGCGGCGGAAGCCCGGAATCAAGGGGAGACTGCGGCGCGCTCTGCCCGGGCTCTTTCTCGCTCACGGCGCATGGGCTCTCGGAGAAGCCGTCGGCCATGTCGCGGGAGATGGAGGCAGTTCCGCACGGGTCTTCTGATGCACCCGGGGAGTCATCGATCTTCCGCTCCGTGTCGCCCGGTTCCTCCAGGGCTTCGTGCTAGCCTCCAACCTCT
>DATDNV010000596.1:0-4095 GCA_036518075.1 Thermoanaerobaculia bacterium | reverse complement strand
CAGAGCCGCCCGGTCTTCTTCGGAGGGTCGGCTCGTCTTTCGAACGAGGCCGATCAGGTTGTTGCCGTCGAGAAAGAAAGGCACGGGAGGAAATTGTGAATGGTGATCGGCGATTTGGGAATAGGGCGAAAAACAGACTTTCACGCGATGTCCGCCAATGTCCGATCACCCATCTCCCGTCACTCGGCTCTTCTCCTCGGGTGCTGGATCCGGAAGAACAACACCTGTATGGCGTGCGCGACGCGCGGCCGGTGCATGAGAAGCACGACGAGAAGAGCCGCGAGGAAGATCAGGGTGAAGTAGGGCTGAAAGAACATGAGGGTCGCCAGGGCGATGGCGATCACGTCTTCGGCCAGGGAGAGGTAGAACTGCGTCGCCCCGCGCGTCGCGGCGGTCGAGGTCAGGCGCGTCGTCGACTTGACCAGATGAGCCGCGAGCGTGACGAGGACGGCCCCAACGATGATGGCCGTCCGCACGAGCGAGGACGACTCCGCCACGCAGGCGAGAGCCAGGAGCGCTCCGACGACGGGGCGGAGCAGGGTCTGGGCCGATTCCCAAAATCGATCCAGCAGAGGAATCTTGTTGACGACGAATTCCGCGAGAAAGAGCACGACGGCCGCCTGAAAAACGATGCGATGGGAGAGGAACGCGGTAACGAAGCCGGGGAACTCCTGCGGCATCAGATTCACGAGCCCTTCGAACAAAAGAAGCACCGCCCAGGCGTTCCAGCCCGCCGCGGCCGCGAGCCCCAGTCCGGTCAGAACCGGGATCACGTCCGGTGGCGGAAGAGCCGGGAGAGCAGGCTGGGTCGATCTCGACCGGCCGGCTCCGGAGAAGGCTCGGGAGGAAGCGCGCCGATCTCGAGCTCACCGGGAGAGGCCGCGACCGGGGCGGCCGGAGCCTCTTCGACCGGCGACGGAAGCACTTTGGCCTTGGCGGTGATCGAGTGCAGCAGCTCGTTGTTCTCCGGCGCGGGGTCCACGCTGACGAGCCGACGGGCGAAGATCTCGGCGTCTTCCGTGCTCCCGTGCTCATAGAGGCTTCGAGCCGCCTCCCGGAGGTAGGCCTTGTTGCGCGGCTCGAGCCTCGCCGCTTCCTTGAAATTGTCGAGTGCGCGCTCCACCCAGTTGGCGTTCTTGATCTCGACCTGCGCGAGGTGAAATCGGTATTCCGCATTGTCAGGCACGAAGCGAATCGCCTCACGCAGCATCTCGACGGCCGGGTGGAAATCTTTCTCATCGATCAGCTGCTTTGCGCGCTTGAAGTTCTGAGAGGCGAGCTGCTGACGCGCCTTCGGGTCGGCGACCGACTCCACGACCTGGACCGGAACCGGATCGGCCGCGAGGGACGAATCGTATTCGGCTCGTCTTTGCGGGTCCGAAAGGGTTTCGTTGGCCGACTTCATTCGCTCGAAGACGGTCGTCAACTCTTTTTCGAGGCCGGTCAGATCCTCGCGGTGACGGAGATCCGGATGGAAGAGCCGGCTCCTCTCGAAGTAGGCCTGTCCGATCTGCTCGTCGCCCGCCGACGGGGGGACACCGAGCAGCTCGTAGTGCGTCAGCCAGTCGATGCGCCGATAGGTGTTCTTGACGAGCTCCGCGTGGCCGGGCGCGCGGTCCGAAGCCGGCGAAGCGGAAGGCCCCTGGGACGCCACCTCGACATTGAGCCGTTCGAATCCGCCGCCCGCGACCGCCTGGGGAGTCGTCCCTTCCCTGCGCCACTCCACGATCCCGCAGGAAAGCAGGGCGTAGAGCGTCTTCGCAGTCGCGTTCCGCGATGGCCCGCCGATCTTGAGCAGCGAGTCGAGATCGAGCGCGCCGTCGATGCGGGAGAGGAGGTACGCCTCCTGTGGGGTCAGCGGCAGATACTGGTACCGGGACATCGGATCGGTCGAGAGGCACGGCACGCGGTGGCCGTCGCCGAGGCGTTCGCGGAACACGTCGCTCTCGGGCAGACGCCGCAGACCCTCGACGATGATCGCCGCCGTCGAGAGCGTGAGCGCGACGTCGGGATCGAGCACGCCGGTCGATCCTTGAAACCGATATTCCCCGTCATCCCATTCGAACGTGGAGAAGACGATCTCCTCGACCAGCCTGCGCATCTCCGCGTCGAGGACCGCGCGGGAAACCAGTCCTTTCTCGACCAGAATCTTTCCGAGCCGGGCGCGTCCCTGTCGAGCCACCGTTTCGAGCGCCCAGGAGAGGTCCTGCTCGGTGATCCAGCCGCGCCGCTTCAGGAAGGCGCCGATGCGCTGGCCCTCTCGGGAAGAGGTGGCGGTCCGCAGCTCCCCCTTTTCGAAGAAGAGGTGGCGGGTCTCGTCCCCGCGCACCAGCGTCAGGGTCCCCTTCAGGCTCTCCAGGAAAATTCGCCGCAGGACCTGCGGAAGGGGGCTCTCCCGCAAGGACCCACGGAAACCCGAAGTCGTCCTCTCCATAGTCTTTCTACCGTTTCGAGTGGCCCGATTTTACCGGACTGCGACCACGGCCGGGTGATTGGTTGCTGTCGTAAAGAAGGCGGGAGCGCCGGTCTTGGCCTTTTTGGCGGCCTCGATCGAGGGAAATCGCCCCCAGAGGACTCGAAAACAGTCGCGTCCTCCTCGAGAAACGGCCAGCAGCCACATCGATCCGGCAGGCCGATCGTGCTTCCAGGCTTCGACGAGCGAGGGGACTTCGCAGGCCAACTCCAGCTGAATCGAATAGCGGGTCTTGCGATCCGCATCGAGCTTGCGTTTGTCGTTCCGCGCTCGCGCAAGCCATTCCTCGCGACTCCCCTCGGAGCGACCCGCGGGTGCGGGAGCCGCCGGGGCCGGTGTCGCCTTTCCAGGTCGCGGCGTCGGGGCGCGCGACGGGGCTCGAGTCGGAGACGGAACCGGGCTCGCCGAAGGAAGCGGCGACGCCACGAGCGCGGCAGGAGCGGCCGTCGGAGACACGGCCGGAGAAGGACGGATGCGTCGCGGAGTCGGAGCCATCGCCGTGGTTTGAGTCTCACGCGAGGCCCCGCGAGAGCGCACCAGAACCGTTGTGCCGACGGCGGCGGCCAGAATCGCCAGCAGAATCCAAAGCAGGGACTTCGAACGAGGCGGCCCTCCGGACGACTGCGGCTCGACCGTCGTGTCGAGCTCCCGATCGAGATCGTCTGAAGGCGTTTGCCATTCCTTTTCCACCGACTCGCCTTCCCATCGGGGAGCCGCCTCTCCGACTTCGGCGTCGAGAGCGGGCTCCGGCGTCTCTCGTTCCAGGGGTGGAGGGAGACCCGAGGAAGGGGACTCCGGGGCGGGGAACGGCTCGCCCGCGGCGGCTCGAGAAATGGAGTCGTCCAGCTCCGGAAGCGCGAACTCGTCCTCTCTTCCCTCTTCTCTTTCCTCTTCGAGCACCGGCTCTTCGCCTTCGGCGGCGGGGATCGGCTCGGGTAGGGCAACGGGTAGCTCCGCGAGCGGAGGCAGCGGAGGTTCCGCGGCCGGCGCCGGTGGAGCTACTTCCTCATCCACCAGCAACCCCAGGGTCTTCAGCGCGGCCAGGAGCTTCAGCACGGCAAATTCTTCGGCCGGCGCGCGGTCGCAGATCTCGGTCGCGGTGGCCTGCCCGTCGATCAGATGAACGACCGACTCGGCGTCCGCCGTCAATCCAAACGTCGCGAACTCCGTGTCGAAGTTGGGTGAACGACGCAACGGGAGCTCGGTGGATCCCAGCTGATGATCGACCAGGTGGCGATCGCGGGACCGCAGGAAGAGCTCGAGAAGGAGGCGTGGAATCGCCAGAGAGAAGTCGCTTCGCGAGGGCCGCGCGTCCGCATCGAAGAGGTACTTGCCGTCCGGCCACCCCAGGAGCTCTGCGAGAATCTCGATCGCCCGGATCTTCTCGCCCCATTTCCACTCGCGCCGGGTCAATATGCCCGCCTGGAGAGCGGCGAGGGCCCCGTCGGTTCCCGGCGGAACGGCGAGCTTTTCGAGCGCGGCGCCATCGAGCTTGCCCGCGCGCACGAGAATCGCTCCAGTCTCGAATCGGGCGTCGGAAGAAAACGCGGCGGCGAGCTCTCCGTCGGCGAAGTCGAATCCCGCGCTCGATCCCGAGCGCGTGAAACGAACGGAGCCGCTAC
>DATDNV010000595.1:0-2309 GCA_036518075.1 Thermoanaerobaculia bacterium | reverse complement strand
CGCTCCACCTCGACCTCCTTGCCCACGACCGCGGGCTGAAGCGGCTCGCCGCCTCCCTCTACGAGCTCGAGCCGCTGCTGGTTTCCTGAGGGCAGGTTCTTTCTTGGCTATATCAGATTTGATATAATCCCGATCGCGGCGTGAGGAGTCTCCGGGTGCCTGCCCTCGTTTAGAAAAGTTGCAGTGCCGGTCGCGAAGCGACCGCCGCGACATCCCGAGCGAACGGGAGCGACGTGCTACTCCGTCACCCTCTTCAAAAACCGGTAGTAGAAATCCACTCCCCGGGCGAAGGAGTCGACTTTCGCGCGCTCGTCCTTGCCGTGCGCGCGGATGTCGTCGCGGTCGTAGGCAACCCCCGACACGCTGTATGTCGGCAACCCGGCCGCGTTCGTGTAGACGCCGTCGGATGCACCCGTGGACATCGTCGGCACCACTTTGAGCCCCGGCCACATCTCCGCGACGGTGGCTCGGATCGGGTCGAACACATCCTTGAGCGGTGCGGGAGGCGGAAGACTGTGGCGGTCCGAGCCGTGGTCCATCAGGACGTTGTTCGACTCCAGAAACTGCACTCTGATCTTCGGATCCGCCGCGATTCTCTCGATGGCCTGTCGCGTCTCTTCCAGCGAGTGCCCCGGCAGGATGCGGCAATTCACGTTCGCCTGGGCCGTCTGGGGAAGGGCGTTGTTGGCGTGGCCGCCGGAGAGCCTCGTCGCGACGCAGGTTGTGTGCATCAGCGAGTTGTCGATCGCGTCTCGCGATAATCTCGCGACCGCCTCCGAGTCCGGAGGTTCTTCGAGAATCGCCGCCATGTCCGCCTTGCGCTGTCCGGTTTCGATCTGGGACATGGCCTGGTAGTAGGCGCGCGTGACTTCATTCAGCTCGAACGGGAACTGATACTGCGATAGGCGGCCAAGCGCCGCCGCCAGCTCATAGATGGCGTTGGCCGGGACGGGAAGCGAGCTGTGGCCTCCCGGGTTGGTCGCGGTCAGGACGAAGTCACCGTAGAGCTTTTCCGTCGCGTCGACCTCGAGAAAGAGCGGCTTGCCATGGTCGCTCAGCACGCCGCCGCCGTCGTGGTTGAGGACGAACTCCGCGTCGATGAGCGGCCGGTTGTTCTTGAGGAGCCAGTCGACGCCGTTCGACGTGCCGCCCTCTTCATCCGCGGTCATCGCCAGGATGATGTCCCGGCTCGGCTTGAACCCTTCCCGTTTCATTCGGATGAGCGTGGCCGACATGATCGCGTCGCCGTCTTTCATGTCGGTCGTTCCGCGCCCGTAGTAGTAACCGTCTTTCTCGACGAACTGAAACGGATCGGTCGTCCAATCCTTGCGGAGCGCTTCGACGACGTCGAGGTGTCCGATGAGAAGGACGGGCTTGTGTTTCTGAGAGCCTCGCAGACGCACGACGACGTTCTTCTTACGGTCGTTGGGGCCGAGCACCGAAACGTCGGCCTCCGGAAACCCCTCGGCTCGGAAGCGCTTGGCCAGGGCTTCCGAGGCTGCCGTGACGCTTCCGACCGAATCGGTCGTGTTGATCTCGATCAACTGCTTGTAGATCTCGACCGCCAGCCGCCGCGTCGCGGCATCGTCGTTGGCGGAAGAGGCGGCGGCGAGTGGCGCGATCCCGATGAAGACGAGGAAGAGTCCGACGGCTGGCAGGAGACGTTTCGAGCGAGCAGGAAGACCAGTTGACATACGAAGTCCTCGAACGGAAGTTGGCCGGCTCATCCGGTCCGGCGGAGCATAAATCATCGAGCGGGAGTGCTCGGCGGCCGCCGCCGCAAACTTTTCTAAACGAGAGCAGGCACCGGAGCGTAACCGACGGGCTCGCCACCGGGGCGCCTTATGCGGGCACCTCGGATCTCCGGTCGGGCGATCTCTCCCGCCCCCTTTGAAATCGTTGCCGAAAGGTTGCGCTGAACTGCCAACGCTACGGGCACACGTTGATCACGCTGTTCCATGGGAGCCAAAGAGCCGCCGTCACGGGTCGAAAGCGTGGCCCGGTCGTGTGGTTTGTTGTCTCGAGGAAGCCGTGCGCGCCGGTGCGTCCGCCCGGCGACAGGTCCCAAGCGAACGGAGGCGGCTCGCGTGCGGTCGAAGCCGTTAAGATGTTGAGGCTTTCTTTTCTCGACAAGGGAGGTGTCCGCATGAATCGGTCCCGCCGCGCTCGCGCGTTGACCCTGGCCGGTCTGCTGGCTTTCACCGTGCCCGCCCTTCTTGCGCAGAAGCCCGCGCCCACACCCAAGCCCTCTCTCCCGTCCGAGATGCCCATAAAATTTACTCGCGTCACCGACGCGTTCGATCACGACC
>DATDNV010000594.1:0-2038 GCA_036518075.1 Thermoanaerobaculia bacterium | reverse complement strand
GAGGTCCGGTATTCTAATCAAGCGATCGCGCGCTCGGACCGCGCCGGGGACCAACTGCTACCATGAACGGGATGAGAGCCTCCGGCTGCGCGGCGGTCCTCGGGCTCTGGCTGATGCCGCTCGCCGCAGCGGCGCAGTCCTCTCACTGCGACATGGGGGGAGCCGGCTACGTCGATCCCGCGTTTCTGGAGAAGCCGACCACTCTTCAGGACGGTATCGGCAAGGTCTCCCAGAAGATCAAGACCCGATCCCCCGAGGCCCAGGCCTTTTACGACCAGGGGCTGGCGTACCTCGACAGCTACGTCTTTCTCGAGGCCGCTCGCTCGTTCCATCAGGCGCTGCGGCACGACCCGGACTGCGCGATGGCCTGGATGGGCCTGGCGCGCGCCGAAGAAGGACTCGAGCGGCACGCGGCCGCGCAAACCGCGATCGCGCGGGCCCAGGCTCTCTCCGCGCGAGCGACCGAGAAGGAGAAGCGATTCGTCGCGCTGCGAGCGGAGCAGTTGGCCGCGGTCGCCGCGCCCAATCCGGAAGAGGAACGGCGGCGCCACGGCGCGTACAAGGAGTCGCTCGACCGGGCGCTCCGCGAGTTTCCGCAAGACGCGGAGCTTTGGATTTGGCGAGGCAACGCCGAAGAGCCGGGACCCTGGGGCCGTGGACAATTCGGGGAGGCGGCCTCGATTCCGTTTTACGCGGAGGCTCTCGCCCGCTCTCCCGGCCACTTCGGCGCGATTCACTTCCTGGTGCACTCCTACGAAAACATCGGACAACCTGCGAAGGCGGCCGAATTCGGAAAGCGCTATGCCGCGGCGGCTCCGCGCGTGGCCCATGCGCAGCACATGTACGGACACGTGCTGCCGCGGCTGGGACGCTGGGAGGAGGCGCTCGCGCAGTTCGAAAAGGCCGACGCGATCGAAGAGCGCTATGCGCGCGACGAGAAGCTCCGGCCCGGAGATGACTGGCATCACGCCCATAATCTCCAGCTTCTCGGCTACACCTACCTGCGGCTCGGCCGCGTCAACGAGGCCGAGAAAACTTTCCGGCGCCTCGCCGCGACGCCGATCCCGGATCCGATGCGCGAGTGGCAGCACGCCTCGCTCGCGGAATTCCTGCTCCTGACGGGCCGGGCATCCGAGGCGCTCGCCGTCGCGGGCAAGATGGAGTCCGGTTCGCCATCCGCTCGCGTCGCGGGCGGTGCCGTCAGCGCCGAAGCGCTCCTGGCGTTGGGTCGGCTGCCGGAGGCAAAGGAAGCGGCCGCGCGCGCCGCTCGCGCCCATGAAGAGAAAGGGAAGCTCGGCACCCAGGACGCTCTGCGATTCGAAGGAACCGTCGGTCACTTCGACGCGCAGGCGCAGGCAGAGGTGGCGCTCGCCGGGCCGAATCCCGAGGACGGCGAGAAGGCGCTTCTCGAGCTCGCCGACGATCTCGCCGCCAACTCCCGTTTCGACGCCTGGGGCGAGGGCCTCTTTCGCATCGAGCGCATGGCGCAGGCAGCGGGCCGCGCGGGACGCCAAGAGCTCGCGCGCCAGCTGCGAGAACGCGCGCACAAGATCGACCCGGCGTTCAGCTGGAACGCTTCGACGGCGGCGAAGACCGCATCCCGTTGAGCCGCCCCGAGCCTGCGGCGATTATATCAGATCTGATATAACGCGGCGGCGCCGCGTCGCCGCCATCACGGCGATCCATGCGCCCGCGGCGAGAGTCGAGACGATGCCCCCTGTCACTCGGGGCGGCGTCGTTCCGAAAAGCACGACGACGCGACTCTCACCGTGCGGAAGATCGAACTCGATGCGCCCCGTTCCCGGCTCGGCGCGGACGGGAACGGGCGCGATCTCCGCGCCGCGGCGGCTCGCACTCCACCCCGGAAAGTAGTAGGTGCGCAGCGCGAGGCGCGTCGGCTGAGCCGCCGTCACGAGGAGTTCGCGGCGCGTCGGCGACCAGTCGAGAATCTGGACGCGGCACGACGGGTCGCAAACGACGGGCGGCTCGGCGGCCATCTCCGCCGCCCGGCGCGCGCCCTTGAGAAGAAAAAAGACCT
>DATDNV010000593.1:0-2456 GCA_036518075.1 Thermoanaerobaculia bacterium | reverse complement strand
GTTCTGGGGATCATCGGTGTGATCTATGGAGCGTTCGTCGCTTACGCCCAAAAGGACATGAAACGGCTGGTCGCTTATTCCTCCGTCTCCCATCTCGGGCTCGTCGTCATCGGCGTCGGAGCATTTACCGCGACCGCGCTTTCGGGATCCGTCCTCCAGATGGTCAACCACGGTCTCTCGACCGGAGCGCTGTTCCTCCTGGTCGGCGTCCTCTATGAGCGCCGGCACACTCGCGAGATCGAAGCCTACGGAGGGGTCGCGGGCGTCGTCCCGGTCACGACCGCTCTCTTCGTCATCGCGTCGCTCTCCTCGATCGGGCTGCCGGGTTTGAACGGATTCGTCGGCGAGTTCCTGATCCTTCTCGGCACCTGGAGCTCGCCGCACCGCTGGTGGGCGGTCGCGGCCGCCACCGGCGTGATTCTCTCGGCGATCTACATGCTCACGCTCGTTCAGCGGGTGTTCTGGAATCCGCTCAAGCACGAAGAGAACCGATCGCTCACCGACGTGCGCGCGAGCGAGCTCGTCAGCGCCGCGGTGCTGATCGTCCTGATGATCTGGATCGGCGTGCGTCCCAACGATCTTCTCAAACGCATATCGCCTTCGCTCGAGGGCTTGCGTACGCAGGTGGAGACTCGCCTCGCGGCCGGGTCCCGCGCGCCGGCGCCGTCGATCGTGGAGAAGCGTCGATGACCGCGCCCCTGATTCAGTTCGGGCCGGCGGAGCTCGCCGCGATCGCACCGGAGATTGCCCTGACGGCGGCCGGCTGTCTTCTCCTTCTTCTCGAAGCGTTCGCCCCAGCCGCCCGTCGCTGGTTCGCGACGCTGGCGCTCGCCGGGATCGCCGTGTCTCTCTGGTTCCTGGTCCACGCGCCCGCAGGCTTGACCTTCGGCGGACGCTTCGAAACCTCGACCCTCACACTCATCGTCGGCCTTTACCTGGGCGGGACGGCGGCGATCGCCGTTCTCGTCGCCCGGCCCTATCTCCAGCGCAACGGTGAAGAGAAAGGCGAGTTCTACGCGCTGCTGCTCTGGGGACAAATGGGAGTGTCCCTGATGACGAGGGGACTCGACCTCCTGATCGTCTTCATCGGCCTGGAGACGCTGTCGCTCGCCTTCTACGTTCTCGCGGCCTTCTTCCGAACCAACGAGGCCTCTTCCGAAGCTGGCCTCAAGTACTTCCTCACCGGAGCGTTCGGATCCGCCTTCACGCTCTATGGAATCGTGCTGCTCTTCGGCAAGAGCGGAGGCTCGCTCATCGCCGGCCTCTCCTCGCCGGGACTGGCGGAGGATCCCCTCGTCGCCTTCGGCGTTCTTCTGCTGCTCGTGGGTTTCGGGTTCAAGATGGCGCTCGCGCCGTTTCATGCCTGGGCGCCCGACGTCTATCAGGGCATGCCGACCCCCGCCGTGGCTTATCTCTCCGTCGCTCCCAAGGGAGCGAGCCTCATCGTCCTCTATCGCGTCTTCGCGGCCGTCTTCCAGTCGGGCCTTCCCGACCGGTTTCGCACCGGAATCGCCGCCATCGCGATTCTCTCGATGACGCTCGGCAACGTCGTCGCGCTCGCGCAGCGGGACATCAAGAGGCTCCTCGCGTACTCGGGGATCGCGCAGATGGGCTACGTCGCGATCACCCTCGCCGTCTTCGGGCGTGACGCGCTCGCCGCCTCGATCGTCTACTTCTTCGCCTACCTCGTTTCCAATGCCGGTGCGTTCGCCGCGGTCGCCGCTCTCTACCGCGACGAAACCAAGCCCCACGCCATCGGGTTGCTCGCGGGTGAAGGACGCCGCACTCCGTTTCCGGCAGCCGTGCTGGCGTTGTGTCTGTTCTCGCTTGCGGGCATCCCCGCGACGGCCGGATTCATCGGCAAGTTCTTCGTTTTCAAGGCGGCGGTGGAGCGAGGCCTGTATGTGCTCGCGGTGATCGGCGTGATCAACAGCCTGATCTCCATCGGCTACTATCTGAAGGTTGTCTACATTCTCTACATGCGGGATGCGGTCGAGCCGGAAGGGCCGCCGAAGTTGGCCTGGTCCGACGGCCTCGCCCTGGCGCTCTGCGGCGCCGGAATCCTCATCTGGGGAATCTTCCCGTCGGCCCTCTGGAACCTCGCCCGCGAGGCCGCGGGCTCGCTTCCGCTCTTCGGCTCGTGAGCCTGCCGCCCTCTTCCAAACCCGACAGCCCATTTGAATCTGACTCGCTGTGAAGGAGAAAAGAATGGCCGCTAACCCAAAGCCCGTCCCTGTCGCCAACGAGAACCTCAACCCTTATGAATTCGCGCGGCTGCAGTTCGAGCGGGCGGCCGATCACCTCGGTCTCGACCCGGGCACGCGCGAGGTTCTCCGGACGCCGAAACGCCAGCTGATCGTCTCGGTGCCAGTCAAGATGGACAACGGTTCCATCCGGGTGTTTCAGGGTTATCGCGTTCAGCACTCCATCGCGCGCGGGCCCTCCAAAGGCGGCAT
>DATDNV010000592.1:0-4685 GCA_036518075.1 Thermoanaerobaculia bacterium | reverse complement strand
TCGTGAAAGAGCACGGCTGCGCAGCCCTCCGCGAGTACGACGTCTTTCTCGCCGTCTTCACAGGGTGTCGGCGGATCGCGCGGCTCGGCGGCGCGCTGGAGGGCCAGTCGCAACTCCTCCGGCAGAGACTCGGCGTCCGGCGCGTGAAACGAGAAGATGCGGGATTCGTCGCCGTGGCGGGAAGCCGCCACGAACGATCCCTCGAGAGAGACCAACCGCCGGATGAAGGAAACGGGAGAGCGGTGGGCCGGGATGACCTCGCGCTGAACCTCCGACAGGGTCCACTGAAGGCGGTGTCGCGGGACGTGCCGGGTGAGCGTCGCCGTCAACCGCCGGATCCAGCGTTCGGGGGACAGCGAGGTCTCCTCTGCTTCGTCCCGGACCCCCCGAGGCGGTTTGACCGGCAGCGGCTCCCGATCGAGCTCGATCTGAAGGCTGCGAATCGCCTCGCGGGCGCCGGTCTCGTTCGCCTCCGAAACGAATGCGAGCCGCTCGACCGATCGGTCGACCGAGCGCGCCGACAGACCTCCCTCTGCGGAGGCCCGGACCCGCGAGGGAACTCCGTCCTTCCACTCGACCGTCAGCGACCGGCGTCTCTCGACGAAGACGTCGGCGATCTCCTCGGGCCGCCTCGCGAGCGCCTCGATCCAGCCAGCGATCCTGTCGCCGTCGACGCCCATGGGAGGCGCATTATGCCGGAGCGCCACGCTGCCGCGAGCCGATCGCGCGGCCCAACGTCCGTCTGTAATACCATTCCGGCATGAGCCTGGCCGACACGAAGAAGGAGTTCATCGCGGTACGGACCGCCCGTGGCATCGCGAGCCGCAAGCTATTCGAAGAGCGGTCCCCGGGAGCGGTTCGAGAGACCGTGCTTGCCGCGCTTGCCGAAGAGGTCGAGAAGGAACGGACGCTCGACGAGGAGGCTCGCCGGATGATGGAAGGCGCGCGAAACGAGATTGCCTCGGGCAAAGTGGACGGACAAGAGCTCTTTCGCCGGATCCGGCGAAAGCTCGCCGAACAGCGGGGAATCGTTTTGTAGCTGTCAGCCGTCAGCTTTCAGCTATCAGCCAGGTGCCCCCTTTCGAGAGCTGAGAGCTGAGAGCTGAGAGCTGAGAGCTTTCCCTCAATGACTCTCGAAAAGAAAATCGCGGACCTGGAGGCCTTGCGCGAAAGGCGTCTCGAGGGTGGCGGCCAGGAGCGGATCGCGCGCCAGCACGCGGAAGGCAAGCTCACCGCCCACGAGCGCATCGAGCTGCTGCTCGATCCCGGCTCCTTCTTCGAGCTCGACCCGTTCGTCACCCACCGCAGCCGCGATTTCGGTATGGAGAAGACCCAGATCCCCGGCGACGGCGTCGTGAGCGGCGCGGGAAGGATCGACGGACGGCCGGTCTACGTCTTTGCGCAGGACTTCACGGTCTTCGGCGGATCCTTGTCGGAATCGAATGCGGACAAGATCTGCAAGGTGATGGATCTGGCGGTTCAGAACGGAGCGCCGATCATCGGGTTGAACGACTCCGGCGGCGCGCGCATCCAGGAAGGGGTCGTGTCGCTCGCTGGTTACTCCAAGGTCTTCCTTCGCAATACCCGGGCTTCCGGCGTGGTTCCGCAGATCTCCGCCATCCTCGGGCCTTGCGCGGGCGGTGCCGTCTACTCTCCCGCGATTACCGATTTCGTCTTCATGACGGAGAAAAACTCGTACCTCTTCGTCACGGGTCCCGACGTGATCAAGACCGTCACGCACGAGGAAGTGACGAAGGAGGAGCTCGGCGGCGCGCGGACGCACTCGACCGTGTCGGGAGTCGCGCATTTCGTCCGGCGCGACGACGTCGCGGTCGTCGGGGCGATTCGGGATCTCATGGGATTTCTGCCATCCAACAATCTCGACGATCCGCCGCGCCGCGATTCGCGCGAGCCCCACGGCTCGTCATCGGATCTGGACCAGTTCATTCCGGAGGAGCCCAACAAGCCCTACGACATGGGCGATCTCGTCCGCCGCATTGCCGACGATTCGGTCTTCCTGGAGGTACACGCCGCGTGGGCGAGGAACATCCTGGTCGGGTTCATCCGTCTGGCGGGCCGTTCCGTGGGCGTGGTGGCGAATCAGCCGATGCATCTGGCGGGTGTCCTCGACATCGACGCATCCGTCAAAGGCGCCCGCTTCGTCCGCTTCTGCGACGCGTTCAACATCCCGTTGCTCGTCTTCGAGGACGTCCCGGGTTTTCTTCCCGGAACGCAGCAGGAGTATGGAGGCATCATCCGCCACGGCGCGAAGCTGTTGTTCGCATTCGCCGAGTCGACCGTTCCGAAGGTCTCGATCATCACGCGCAAGGCGTACGGCGGGGCTTACTGCGTGATGTTGTCGAAGGACATCGCGACCGATTTCAACTTCGCCTACCCGACCGCCGAAATCGCCGTGATGGGTCCCGAGGGCGCCGTCAACATCCTGTACAAGAGGGAGCTGTCCGGCGACTCGTCGACGGAGACGCGACATGCGAAAGTCGCGGAGTACGTGGAGAACTTCGCCAACCCGTACGTGGCGGCCCGCCGGGGATACGTCGACGAGATCATCGAGCCCTCGGAAACTCGAGAGAAGCTGATCCGGTCGTTCCAGCTTCTCGAAGGCAAGCGCGTGACCCTTCCCCGAAAGAAGCACGGCAACATTCCGCTCTGACGCATGAGGCTTCTCGTCGCCAACCGCGGTGAGATCGCGGTTCGCATCTTTCGCGCCTGCCGGGACCTGGGCATCGAGACCGTCGCCGTTTTCTCCGACGCCGACCGAGCGGCTCCTCACGTAGCGATGGCGGACTACGCGGTCCGGCTCGGTCCCGCGCCGGCTCGGGAAAGCTACCTTTCGATCGATCGGCTCCTCGAGGCGGCGAGAACCACGAGCGCGAACCTGATCCATCCGGGCTACGGATTCCTGGCCGAAAGCGCACCGTTCGCTCGAGCGTGCCGCGAAGGGGGGTTTCTCTTCGTGGGCCCGTCGCCCGAAGTCATCGAAAGCATGGGCGCCAAGACGGTGAGCCGCCAGCGCATGACGGAGGCCGGCGTCCCCGTCGTGCCCGGGATGCTGAGTCCGGCAGCCTCGGCTGCCGAAATCGGTGAGTTTGCCCGACGCGCGGGATACCCCATTCTCCTCAAGGCATCGGCCGGTGGCGGAGGCAAAGGAATGCGCCGAGTCGACGGCGAGGCAGAACTCGCCGCCGCGTTCGAGCGAGCTTCGGCCGAGGCGCAGATGTATTTTGGAGACGGCGCGGTCTACGCCGAGAAGCTGGTCGAGAATCCCCGGCATATCGAAGTTCAGATCGTCGGCGATCGCCGGGGAGGCGCGGTCGCTCTCGGTGAGCGGGAGTGCAGCCTTCAGCGGCGCCACCAGAAGGTGGTGGAGGAGTGCCCCTCTCCCGTCGTTACTCCCGAGATTCGCTCTCGCCTGAGCGACGCCGCGCTCGCCGCCGCCCGAGCGGTCGGCTACGATTCGTGCGGCACCGTCGAGTTTCTTCTCGCGCCCGACTCCACCTTCTACTTCCTCGAAATGAACACGCGTCTTCAGGTCGAGCATCCGGTGACGGAAGCGGTCTGGGGCGTCGATCTCGCCGCCGAGATGATCCGCGTGGCTCTGGGGGATTCCTTGTCCGAGGAGGTGCGGCGGGCCGAGGCTCGTGGCCACGCGATCGAATGCCGGATCTACGCCGAGGACCCGGCGCGGGGCTTCGCTCCCTCTCCCGGAACCATCACGGCCTTGCGACAGCCCTCGGGCCCCGGCGTGCGCGCCGACATGGGAGTCGAGGCGGGATCGGTGGTTCCACTCGACTACGATCCGATGCTCGGCAAGCTCATCGTGCACGGGAAAGATCGCGCGCAGGCGATCGCGCGGCTCGGCCGCGCACTGTTGGAGTTCGAGATTCTCGGAGTCGACACCACACTCCCTCTCTTTCGGTGGCTGCTGGGCGAATCCGACTTCGTGTCGGCGCGGTTCGACGTGCAATGGCTCGACCGTCGCCTCGAGGGCGGCGCCGTTCTCGAGCGCTCGGGCTCATCGGCCGACGAGGTGGTGCTCGCCGCCGTCGCGCTGGCGTCCGAGGCGGCCGGCGAGTCCGGTTCGCGTCCGGACGCGTCTCACCGCTCGGCCTGGCGCCAGGCAGGCAAGATCGAAGGATTGCGCGGTTCGTAAAGATGTCGAAGAGTTTTTTGTTCGGCCCCGGCGGTTCGGAGATCACCGTGCGCGGGACGGCTCCTCGCTACGAAGTCGCTCGCGACGGCCGCTGCGAGTCGGTCGAGGCGCGGTCCCTTCCCGACGGCCGGATCTCGCTGCTCTTCGCCGATGGCCGACAGGTCTCCGGTCGAGCGCGGCGCCGGGGGGGGGAAGAGGTCGAAATCTCCACGCCGAGCGGCCGGCGGCGCCTCGTCGTGACGGATCCGCTTCGCGCCCGGCTCTCCTCCATCCGAGAGCATGCGGCTGCGGGAGGACCGGAAATGGAAGAGGTGCGGGCGCTCATGCCCGGCCGCGTCGTCGACGTCTCCGTGGCCGCCGGCGATTCGGTCGAGGCGGGCGGGCTTCTTCTGGTCCTGGAGGCGATGAAAATGCAGAACGAGCTCCGGGCGACGCATGGGGGCGTCGTGTTGCAGTGCGCGATCGCCGCCGGGCAAACGGTCGACGCGGGTGCTCTGCTGCTCACGATCCAACC
>DATDNV010000591.1:0-4302 GCA_036518075.1 Thermoanaerobaculia bacterium | reverse complement strand
ACGCCGCAACTCGTCCACGACTGTTTCACGGGCAACAAGGAGCTCCCCTCGCGATGACGCTCCTGCAGGCGCTCATCCTCGGCGCCGTCCAGGGATTGACGGAATTCCTTCCCGTCTCCTCGACCGCGCATCTCTACATCGCGCAAACGCTGCTCCGCATCCGAAACGACGAGATCGCCCTCGCGTTCGATGTCGTGCTGCACCTGGGAACGGCGCTCGCGCTCCTGCTCGTGTTTCGTCAAACGATCGCGAGCCTCGTGTCCGAGCTCTACCGCTGGGGAACCGGGCAGCCCGCCCGGGACGCGGCGAGCCGAAATCTCCTTCTGCCTCTCGTAATCGGAACGATTCCCGGGGTCCTCGCCGGCCTCTTTCTCTTGAAGCGCGTCGAGTCGATTCGGACCCTGGGACTGATCGGAGCGTCGATGCTCGTCGCCTGCGTCTACTTCCTCCTCGCCGAGAGATCCGCCGACGCGTCGCGGCGAGTCGAGCGCTCGCTGTCGCAAGTGAACGGCACGGACGCGATCGCGATCGGCCTGGCGCAGGCGGCAGCGGGCTTGATGGCCGGCTTCTCGCGCTCCGGGCTCACGATCGCGACGGGGCTCTTTCGCGGCTTGCGCCGGAGCGACTCCGCGCGCTTTTCGTTCCTCCTCGCGCTGCCGCTCATCCTCGGCGCGGGGGCCAAAGCCCTTCTCGACCTGCGGCACGCGGCCGGCCCTTCGATCTCGGCAGCGGCGCTCGCGACCGGCTTTCTTTCCTCCGCGATCGTCGGAATCTTCGCGATCCGATTCCTCCTCAGCTTTTTCTCGAACCACAGCCTGCGGCCGTTCGCCATCTACCTCGGTCTGCTGGGAACGGCGCTCCTGATCGCCAGCGTTCGCCTGGGCCTGCCCTTCCTCGCCGGAGGATAGAGAGCCCTACAATCGAGGGCGGAGACGCCCGAAATTGCGGCTGCGCTTTGGGGAGTGCACGTTCGACGGTGAGACGAGAGAGCTGCTTCGCGACGGCCGACGCGTCGCGGTCTCTCCTCGCGCGTTTGAACTCCTGCGCCGCCTTCTGGAGGCGCGCCCGCATCCTCTCTTTCTTTCCGATCTCGGCTCGGAGCTCTGGCCCGAGTCGGGTGGTTCCGAATCGGAACTTGCCGCTCTCGTCCTGGAGTTGCGGGGAGCGGTCGAGGCCCGAGGAGGGAAAGACACGTTTTTTCGAAAGGTCGGCGCGGGAACCTACGCTTTCGCGGGCCGGGCGGAACTCGACCGGCGGCCCACCGTCCCCGGAGGGGGATACCAGTTCCGTCTGATGTGGGATGACCGCGAAATCCCGCTCGCCGAGGGCGAGAATCTGATCGGCCGCGACATCGACTCTCTCGTCCGCATCGACAGCCCGCGAGTATCCCGTCGGCATGCGCGCATCACCGTCGAAGAGGGTCGCGTCCATCTGGAGGACCTTGGAAGCCGAAACGGCACGCGTCTCAACGACAAGCCGGTCGGCGGAGCCAGCCGGCTGGCCGACGGTGACCGAATCTCAATCGGTTCTTACCTGCTCGTCTTCCGCGAGGGGTAGAGATCGCCGGCCAAGAGGAGTAGCCTCCAAGAGCCGGATCCCCATGAGCAACACGCTGGACTTCGCGGCCGAGCTTCTCTATGCGCGCTGGAAGCGCGCCGTCGACATCCTGTGGCGCGAATCCGTGCGCCGGCGCCAGAAGAAGTCGATCGAGAAGCAGGAGCGCGCACGCTCGGCACGACGTCTCCGTAACCTCCAGCGAATCGTCCGCCGGGCGCTGTCCGACTATCACCGCATCGAGCTCGAGCGTCAGCGGCGGGGGTAGCCTGAAGCCCGGCGTCCCGGTCGAGATCACCACGGCCGTGATCGTCGGCGGTCTTCTCCTCTTCCTCGCTGCCGAGACCCTCTCGCCTCTGCGACGCTCCCGAGAGCCCCGCCGGCGGCGGGTCATCCGAAACCTGGTGATGGCGGGCGCCGGCCTGGCGACGATCGAGCTCCTGCAGATACCCATCCTGGTTCCGGTCTCCCGCTGGACGATGGACCGTGGGCTCGGCGTCTTGAACTTCTTGGGAGCCCGCGGATGGGTTCGGGGGGCGGCGACCATTTTGTTGCTCGACTACACGCTCTGGCACTGGCATCGGGTCAACCACGTCTTTCCTTTCTTCTGGCGCTTCCACTCCGTTCACCACGTCGATCGCGACATGGACGCATCGACCGCGCTGCGCTTCCATTTCGGTGAGCTCGCGATGTCGGTTGCGGTCCGCGGGCTGCAGATCGTCGTGATCGGGGCCGATCCGCGTTCGGTCTGGATCTATCAGACGCTTCTGTTCGCATCGATCCTCTTCCACCACTCCAACACTCGTTTGCCTCTCGGCTTCGAGCGAATCCTCGTGCGGGTCATCGTGACCCCTCGCATGCACGGGATTCACCACTCCGACTATCGGAACGAAACCGACAGCAACTGGTCCAGTCTTCTTTCCCTCTGGGATGTCCTCCACCGCACGCTTCTTCTGGACGTCCCGCAGCCGTCGATCACGATCGGCGTCCCCGCGTTCGACGATCCGAACAAGGTCACGCTCGGGAAGCTCCTGTGGATGCCGTTTGGCCGCAGACAAGGAGACTGGGAACGGGCCGACGGGACGTCTTCGATCCGCCCGCACCCGGAGGCCGAGCGCTTGACTCTCCGAGCTTGAGCAGGAGCCTCCAACTGGCAAACCGATCGGTTCCCGAATAGGCTACGGCCCGTTACCGACGAGGTGAGTCCATGGCGCAGGCTCGGACCGCCGAGGGATCAGGTCATTTCGGCGCCACGCAGAGGCGCGACGCCTGGTGGCTCGAGCTCGTCCCCGTCGTGCTCGTGCTCGGCCTCTTCGGAATCTACGCCACGCTCCGGGCGTTCGAAGGCGCCTACTACGAGTGGGGGCCTTATCTCTCGCCGTTCTATTCGCCGCTGATCGATCCGAGCCATCGCTGGTGGGCCTTCTCGCCGGCCTTGCTGATCCTGGGAGGTCCGCTCGGATTCCGGGTGACCTGCTACTACTACCGCAAGGCCTATTACCGCGCGTTCTTCCTCGATCCGCCCGCCTGCGCCGTCGGTGAGAGACGACGCCCGTACCGCGGCGAAACGGCCTTCCCCTTCGTTCTCCAGAATCTGCACCGCTACTTTTTCTACATTGCTCTGATCTTCATCGCGTTCCTCGCCCACGACGCCATCCGTTCCTTCTCCTTCGACGGACAGTTCGGCATCGGCGTGGGCTCTCTCTTGCTCACCGCGAACGTCGTGCTGCTCACGCTCTACACCTTCTCCTGTCATTCCCTGAGGCATCTGGCGGGCGGAAAGCTCGACTGCTTCTCCTGCACGGCGTTTGGCCGCGTGCGCGGCCGCGCCTGGCGAGGCGTCACCGCCCTGAACGAGCGTCACATGCTCTTTGCCTGGATGAGCCTCTTCTCCGTGGGGCTCGCCGACCTTTACGTGCGTCTGCTCGCCAGCGGGGCCATCCGAGACCTGCGGCTGCTGTGACGGAGAAATACGAAACGCACGAGCACGACGTGCTCGTGATCGGAGCCGGAGGCGCGGGTCTTCGCGCGGCGATCGCGGCGCTCGGGGAAGGCGCCTCGGTCGGCGTCGTCTGCAAGTCGCTCCTGGGCAAAGCCCACACGGTCATGGCCGAAGGCGGCATCGCGGCCGCGCTCGGCAACGTCGACGCCGCGGATAACTGGAAGACGCATTTCCGCGACACGATGACGGGCGGGAAGTTCCTCAACAACTGGCGGATGGCTCAGATCCACGCGCAGGAGTCGAGCGACCGCGTCAGGGAGCTCGAGCAATGGGGCGCGCTGTTTGATCGCACTCCCAGCGGCGACATTCTTCAGCGTGCGTTTGGCGGCCACACCTACAAACGCCTCTGCCACGTCGGAGACCGGACCGGGCTCGAGATGATCCGCACGCTTCAGGACAAGGGAGTCGAGCTCGGCATCGACGTCTACATGGAATGCACCGTGACCCGGCTCTTCCGAAGCGGGGGGCGCGTTGCGGGAGCGTTTGCTTACTGGCGGGAGAGCGGGCGCTTCGTCGTCTTCAAGGCCAAGTCGATCGTCGTCGCGACCGGAGGAATCGGGAAAGCGTGGCGAATTACTTCCAACTCCTGGGAGTACACCGGCGATGGGATGGCTCTCGCCTACGACGTGGGCGCCGAGTTGATCGACATGGAGTTCGTTCAGTTCCACCCGACGGGAATGATCTGGCCTCCCGGAGTCCAGGGCATCCTGGTGACTGAAGCGGTGCGCGGCGAAGGCGGGACGCTG
>DATDNV010000590.1:0-5033 GCA_036518075.1 Thermoanaerobaculia bacterium | reverse complement strand
CTTTCCGGTGGAATCGCAGAGCCCTCTGCTCGGGTTTTACGCCGCAGTGACGCGGCAGGACCTCTCGGGCAACCCCGCGGGCGGGTGGCGGCCGCAGGAAAGGCTCTCCCGGCGCGAGGCCCTGGCGCTCTTCACGACAGGCGCGGCCTACGCGGCCTTCGAAGAGAATCGCCGCGGCCGGATCGCCGCCGGGTACGACGCGGATCTGACGGTGCTGGGAAAAGATCCGATGGCCGCGCCGGAGCGGGAGATTCCGTCGATTCCCGTCGTCCTGACGATCACGGGCGGAAAAATCGTCCATGGTCGCGGCCTCTCGGGCGGAGCCCGTCCGTGAGACGCTCAGCCGCGCTATTCTTTGCGGCGTTGCTTGCGGGGATCGGCTGCGACCGGGCTCCCGGAGGCTCCGCCGTGAAATCGACCGCCAGTACCGCCGATACCGATGCCGCTCGCCGGGCGCGGATGGTCGAGACCCAGATCGTCGCACGCGGGGTACGCGATCCGCGGGTGCTCGGGGCAATGCGCGAAGTGCCGCGGCACCTTTTTGTCGATGATTCGCAGCGCGCCGAGGCGTATGAAGACCACCCTCTGCCGATCGCCGGCCATCAGACGATCTCTCAGCCGTACATCGTCGCGCTGATGACGGAGCTGCTGGATCTGCAGCCGGGAGAGACGGTCCTCGAAATCGGAACCGGCTCGGGCTACCAGAGCGCCGTGCTGGCGAAGCTCGCGCGTCAGGTCTACTCGATCGAGATCGTGCCCGAGCTGGCGCGCGATTCCGCGGAGCGGTTGAAGAACCTCGGGTACACCAACGTCTTCGTCCGCGAGGGGGACGGCTACCGCGGCTGGCCGGAGCACGCGCCGTTCGACGGAATCATCGTCACGGCCGCGCCGGAACGAATTCCCGAACCGCTCCTGGACCAGCTGGCGCCGAACGGACGAATGGTGATTCCGGTCGGCGGCTTTTTTCAGGAGCTGAAGGTGTTTCGCAAGGATGGCAACGGCAAGGTGACCGAGAAGGACGTTCTCCCCGTGCGGTTCGTTCCGATGACCGGCGAGATCGAAAAGACTCCGCAGACCTCCAATTGAGTCAACCTGAGATCCAGCCCGGCGGCGCCGCGCCGGCCCCGCAAGCCTTGGAAGTGTCGCGGCTCGCGCGCACGTTCCGCGCGTTTGCATATCGCGACTACCGGTACCTCTGGGCAGGCGCCTTCACGTCGAGCGTCGGAACCTGGATGCAGGAGGTCGCGCAGAACTGGCTGATCCTGACCATGACCGGGTCCACCTTCCTCCTCGGGCTGGACGGCTTTCTCGGAGACGCCCCCTTTCTTCTGTTTTCGCTTTTCGGCGGAGTGCTGGCGGATCGCATGGATCGTCGGAGAATTCTCTTCGGCTCGCAGATCGTTCAGCTCTCGTCCGCGGTGCTGCTCGCGATTCTCATCTGGCAGCACGCGATCCACGTCTGGATGATCCTGGCGTTGTCCTTCGTGGTCGGCCTCGCGCAGTCCTTCGGCGGCCCGGCGTATCAGGCGCTCGTTCCCACCCTCGTCGACAAAAAGGACATCGGCAACGCGATCACGCTCAACGCGATTCAGTTCAATCTGGCGCGAGTGATCGGGCCGGTCCTCGGGGGAATCGCGTTCTACAGTCTGGGCGCCGCGGCCTGTTTCGGCCTGAACGGCCTTTCCTTCCTTCCGGTCATCGTCGTGATCCTCACCTTGAAGAGAGGAGCGTTCGCTCATGGCGAGGAGACGCACGAACGAGTCCTCGACAGCCTCAAGGCCGGATTGCGGGCGGTTCGCGACGCAGGCGCTCTGCGGGGGCTCGTCGGATTGGCGTTCGCCGGGAGCTTCTTCTCGTTTCCGCTCACTCTGTTCCTTCCGGTCTTCGCCCTCAAGGTTTTTCACGAGGACGCCAAGGGATACAGCCACCTGCTCGCCGCATTCGGAATCGGCGCGGTTCTGGGAGCGGTCGGAATTGCGGGCGTGGTGGGCCACGTGCGCCGCCAGGGGAAGCTCGCGGTGACGATGCAGCTGGTCTTCGGCGCGCTGATGGTCGGTTTCGCGCTGTCGCGTCAGCCCCTCCTGTCCTACGCGCTGCTTTTCTGCGCCGGCGCGGCGCTCATGGTGGTCTTCGCCATGTTCATGACCCTCGTGCAATCGCACGTGGAAGACCGGATGCGCGGGAGAGTCGTCTCCGTCTATTCCCTCGCGTTCCGGGGCGCTATCCCTCTCGGGAATCTCGTCGCGGGCTCTCTCGCCAGCGTGTGGAGCGCTCCCGTGGTGCTGGCCGTCAACGGACTCATCCTGGTCGGCATGGGCACCTGGGTCCTCGCGCGCCACAGCCCGACAGGCGTGACATCGCTCTAGGATCTTATATCAGATCTGATATAAGCCCCTTGGATCTTCCGTTCGCCGGCGAGCGGGAGCGTTACGCCTTGCGTCGGGCTGCACAGATTCCATGATCCTCGCAAATCTGGCGCATTGCGGCCGCCGCGGTATTGAAGGCGAAGATGATTGAGCCTCCTGTCTTTCCGGCGGTGAGGTCTCCGGCCAGGAACAAACCCGGCACGCTGGTGGCGAACGTCTCCGTCAGCCGGGGTTGAGGGCCATCGAAATCGATTCCAATCGATCGCAAGAAGTTCTCGGGCGTCGTGCCGCCCAACGCGTAGATGACCCGATCCACCTCGAGCGGATCGAGACTCGGTTCGGCGAACTGAACGCGGACCTTCTCCCCGGCCGCACCGAGCGCGTCGACATTCGAGTTCAGCAGCATCCGAAGTCTTCCTTCGCGCTCGAGCGCAAGGACGCTGTCGCGGTTGATCGGGTTTGGGCGGTTGAGGACCGCTCCCCGGTAGGAGAGCGTTACTCGGTTTCGCTCCTGCACGAGAAACTGGCAATACTCCGTCGCCGTGTCTCCGCCCCCGACGACCAGCAGATCTTTGCCGCTCATGACTTCGCTCGTCACGTCGAAGAACACTTTGTCCTTGACCGCTCGCGGAATCGGGTACGAGGGCTTGTTTGGCCGTCCGAGAATGCCGATCGCAATGACGACGACCGGAGCGCGCCACACGCCGCCGTCCGATTCGGTGCGAAGCCTTCCGTCCGCCTCGCGGCCGATGCGATGGACACCGTCCTGGTAGCGCACGACGGCGCCGGAGTCGCGGATCGCGCGATCCAGGTAGGTCAGAGTCTCCTCGCGGGTCAGATCCGGGATGCAAAGAACGCCTTCGCAACGAGCCTCGATCCCCTTGTAGTTGGCGAGCACCGGCTTGGAGGCCGGGTAGTACTTCCGGATGATCCAGGAATGCTCGGGCGCCTTTTCCAGGACGAGGATGCGGTCGCCGGGGACGCCGGCCGCTCGCGCCTCCGCGGCAAGAGCGATCCCCGCCGGTCCGGCTCCCACGACGACGAGATCGAAATCACGCTCCGTCACGGCGGATTCCACGCCGCAAGCTTATGCCGCAGAACGGACGCGAGCATAGAGATCCGCCGCGGCGGGCGCCGCGCGGCCACGCAGCAGAGAATTTTCGAAGCGGAAGCCGGGTTGAGGCACCTAACAAGATCTTGGTAAACGCAGTCACCGGGCGTCCGCGCCTCGGCTTCTGGTCTGTCGCTGCCCTCGTGGTCGGACACACGACTGGCATCGGCATTTTCTTGACTCCCGCGCAGCTGATCGGGGCGCGCGCGTCCCCGGCGCTGACGCTGGGACTCTGGCTCGTCGTCGGTGCGCTGGTGGTCGCGGGCGCCTGGACGTTCGGCGAGCTGGCGGCACGCTATCCGCGGGCGGGCGGACTCTACGTGTATCTGGACGAAGCGTGGGGGCGGCGCGTGGCGTTCCTGTACGGCTGGCAGTGCCTGCTCGTCATGGATCCGGGAATTATCGCGGCATTGGCGTTGGGCCTCTCGGGATATCTCGCCGTTCTCTTCCCGGCGACTCGGGGACACGAGACGGCGTGTGCCTTGAGCCTGATCTGGCTGCTTGCTTTCGTGCAGATCGCGGGACTCCAGTTGAGCTCCCGGGTTTTGAATGTCGTGACGACGGCCAAGGTTCTGGCGTTCATCGCGTTCGTGGTCTGCGCGTTCGCGCTCGGTTCCGGCACGTGGACGCACCTGGTTCCTTTTGCCGCGCGGCGGCCCGACTCGCCGCCGCTGCACATCGCCCTCGCGCTCGCCCTCACCGGGATGTTCTATTCGTACGGCGGGTTCTGGGAGGCGAGCCGCGTCGCCGGAGAGGTGCGCGACGTCCAGCGAGACCTGCCGCGTGCTCTGGCAGTCGGGGTGACGGCGGTGACCGCGATCTACGTTGCGATCACCCTCGCGTTTCTCTATCTCGTGCCCGGCGAGGAAGCATCGAGCGCCGCCGCGTTCGCCGAGCGCGCCGGCCGGGCGATCTGGGGAGGCTCGGGACCCGCGGTGCTGGCCTCGATCGTCGTTCTGTCGGGCGCTCCCAGCATGATGGCGCTCCTGTTCATGGCGCCCCGGCTCTACATCGCGATGAGCGAGGACGGATTGTTCCCCCGGGCGCTCGCCAGTCTCACCGCTTCGCGAAGGGCTCCCTGGCGAGCGACGGCGCTTCTCGCCGCGATCGCGAGCCTGTTCGTCCTTTCCGGCAGCTTCGGTCAGATCCTGGCGGTGTTCTTGTGCACGGCGTTCGTCTTCCTCGCGCTCGCCGCGGCCGGCTTGTTCGTTTTGCGGCGCAAAGAGCCCGACGCCGCCCCGTTTTCGGTTCCCGGATATCCGGTCACGCCCCTCCTCTTCGTCGTCCTGACGCTCGCGGCGGTGGGGATGATTGCCACGAGTCGGCCGTGGCAGGCGCTGATCGGATTTGGCCTTGTGCTCGCGGGCTGGCCGGTCTACGGTCTCGTGGTCAGGAGGCGTTCCGCCGGCACATCGGCCGCGAGTGGAGGAACCGGATGACGTGGATCAAGACCATCCCGTATGACGATGCGGACGAGCCGCTGCGCAAGGCGATCGACGGCGAGCGCGCGCTCTATCCGCGCGAGTATGCCGAGCCGACCGGCGTCACGGATCAGG
>DATDNV010000589.1:0-10407 GCA_036518075.1 Thermoanaerobaculia bacterium | reverse complement strand
TCCCCTCTGTGGTCCTCGCTGCGTCGGCGCCCGCGATCCCCAAGGACCGCCGCCGCATGATTCAGATGAACGGCTATGCGATCGACGCGGAGACGCCGCTCGACGCGCTCATCACCTACATCACCCCCAACGACCTCTTCTTCGTGCGGCAGCACTGGATTCCGATGTATCCGGGAGCAAAGACCTGGGCGCTGACGGTCGACGGCGAGGTGGAATCGCCGCTTCAGCTGACGCTCGGCGAACTCAAGCGCATGCCCAAGACGACCGCGACCTGCGTTCTGCAGTGCGCGGGGAATGGACGGAGTCTCTATCAGCCGGCGGTTCCGGGCGTTCAATGGAGATATGGCGCGGTGGGCAATGCGCGTTGGGGAGGAGTCCGAGTCAGCGACATCCTCAAGAAGGCCGGCCTGAAAGCGAGCGCGCGGCATCTCCACACGTTCGGTTCGGACAAGCCTCCCGGCAAGGTTCCGCCTTTTCATCGCTCGATCGAGATGGAGAAAGTCCTGGCCGACGCGATCGTGGCCTACGAAATGAACGGCGAGCCTCTGCCTCAGCTCCACGGCGCGCCCGCGCGTCTCGTCGTGCCAGGCTGGGCGGGAGACCACTGGATGAAGTGGCTGACGCGAATCTCCGCTCAGCCTGCGCCGCAGACCGGCTTCTACATGGACGTCGGATACCGGTACCCGGACCAGCCGGGGCAACCGGGCGTCGCTTTCAAGCCGGAAGAGATGCACCCGGTGACGGAGCTCTTCGTCAAATCGAACATCACTCAGGCGCCGGCGGCGGTCCGCGTCGGCGCGCCGGCGACGATCACCGGATTCGCCTTCTCGGGCGCGCCCGACATCACGAAAGTGGAATTGACCGACGATGACGGGGCCACGTGGCACGAGGCACAGCTGGGAATCGAGCACGACCCCTTCGCCTGGCGGATGTGGTCCTATCGATATGTGCCGCGCTCCGCCGGCAAAGTCCAGCTCGCTGCGCGGGCGACCGACAGCCGCGGCAGTGTTCAGCCCAAGGAAGCCGTCTGGAACCAGAGCGGCTACCTCTACAACGGTTGGCACTCGGCCGGAATCGAGGTGACGGCGTGAGCCGGAGCGCGGGCTTCGCTCTTCTGGCGTTTCTCGCGTTCGTCGGGGCTGCGGTCATCGGTCCCCCCGAGAGCGCCACGGCCGCCTCGAGTGCGAAGAAATCGAAAAAGAAGAAGACAGCAATCTCGGCGAACTTCGACCCGAGCTTGCCCGTGCTCGGCACGCGGCTCGCAGAATTCCCGCCCGGTGCGGCCAAGCCGCTCGCCGACAAGGCGTGTGGCCAGTGCCACTCGCCCGACATGATCGCCCAGCAGCACCTGACTGAGAAGCAATGGACCGCCTCGGTCAACAAGATGATCGGCTGGGGAGCAGAGGTTCCCGAAGACAAGAAAGAGGCGTTGATCGCCTACCTCGTCGAGAATTTTGGCCCGAACAACGACAGATACCGACCGGTGGTCGCGCGTCCCGTCGGGAAGTAGTGCGGGAGTGCGAAGTTCAAAGTTCTCAGTTCGTGGCTCAGTCGATTTCTAACCGAGAACTTCGCACCTCGCACTTCGCACTGCCTTACGCTCGGCCGTAGACGGGAACGTGGGCGCCGCTGACGATGCGGACGTCCGGGCCGACGAGAAAGAGGATCACCCTCGCAATCGCTTCGGGCGGGACCCAGCGCGAGAAATCGGCCTTCGGCATCGCCTTGCGATTCGCGGGGGTGTCGATCGTCGAAGGGAGCACCGCGTTGACGGTGATGCTCTGGTCGAGCAGCTCCGCTGCCATCGCGTCGGTCAACTGCAGGAGCGCCCGCTTCGCCGCGGCGTAGGCGGCGACGTTCTTCCCGTCCTGCGTCGCGGGACGGCTCGAGACGTGGACGATCGCTCCGCCGCCTCGACTGATCATGTGTGGCACGGCCGCTCGGGATGCGAGCACCGTTGTCTTCAAGTTCGAGTCGAGCTGGCCCTGCCAAAGCGACCAGGGAGTCTCGTGAACCGGCTTGCCTCCGGCAAAAGCTCCGGCGGTGTTGACGAGGATGTCGAGCCCTCCGCGCTCCTCCGCGACGCTCGCCGCGTAATCGATCACAGCCGTTTCGTCGGTGAGGTCGACGACGGCCCCGGACAGGGCGGCGTCGGAATCGAGACGCAGCCGCTGCCGGAGCTGATCGAGCTCGCCTGGTTTGCGCACGGGAACCGAGACGCGCGCGCCGGCGTCCAGAAGCGCTGCGACAACGGCGCTGCCGAGCGCACCGGCGCCCCCCGTGACGATCGCGGATTTCTCCTTGAGATCCATCTCGCTCCCCTGACCGAGTCCAGTCTATCCGTCGAGTCGGCGGTATTATCGGCGCGCTTTGCGCCAGCCTCGACTCGAGGAAAGAGTCCCTAGTGCTTGGTCCCGAGTCCTTGGCGGGACCCCGACTCGGGACCACGGACTAGGGACCAGGGACCAAGGACTGAGAACCTGAGCAGCGAGGTTCTCCCCGAGCCCCGGGAGCGCTGGCGAGCGCTGACCCTCCTCGCGGCCGCCGAGCTTCTGTCGCTGTCGCCGTGGTTCTCGGCCTCGTCCGCCGTTCCGGCGATCCAAGCGGAGTGGAACCTGTCGAATGCGGGCGCCGCGGGTCTGACGCTCGCCGTTCAGCTCGGCTTCGTCGCGGGAACGCTTTGCTCCGCGATCGGCAACCTGCCCGACATTCTCCGCACGCGCCATCTGTTCGGGCTGTGCGCCTTCCTCGCCGCCGGCGCCAACGCTGCCTTCGGCCTCTTCGCGAGATCGGCCGAGGTCGGCATCTCGCTGCGCTTCGCGACCGGATTCTTCCTCGCCGGCGTTTATCCGCCGGGGATGAAGATCATGGCGACCTGGTTTCGCCGCGGCCGCGGTATGGCTTTGGGCGTCCTGGTGGGAGCGTTGACGCTGGGCAAGGCGTCACCCTACCTGGTCAATGCGTTCGGGACGGGCAACTGGCGATCGAACGTCCTGCTCGTCTCGGCGCTGCCCGCCGCGGGCGGCTTGATCGTTCTCCTGTTCGTCGGCGACGGACCGTACGCGCCGGCGCTCGCTCGCTTCGACATCCGCCAGATCGGACGCGTCTTCGCCAACCGGGGGGTGCGCCTGGCGGACTTCGGCTATTTCGGTCACATGTGGGAGCTGTACGCGATGTGGACCTGGGCGCCGGCCGTCATTCGGTCGACGCTGGAGGCCGGGGGAAGTCCGCGCGCGCTCGCGGAAGCCGCCGCGTTTCTGGTGATCGGGTCCGGCGCGATCGGATGCGTCGTCGCGGGTCTCATCGCCGACCGAGTCGGCCGAACTCTGGTCACGTCCTGGGCGATGATCATTTCCGGCACCTGCTGCCTCGTGATCGGATTCTTTCTTTCGGCGGGACCCGTATGGCTGTTGACCGTCGCGGCCATCTGGGGCGCCTCGGTGGTGGCCGACTCAGCGCAGTTCTCCGCCTGTGTGACCGAGCTCTCGGATCCGCAGTACATGGGCACCGCCCTGACCATTCAAACTTGTCTGGGATTTCTGCTGACCAACGTGACCATCGAGCTCGTTCCGGTCGCCGCCGGCGCCGTCGGGTGGCGCTATGCCTTCATGATTCTCGCCATCGGCCCGGCTCTCGGTGTGGCGGCGATGCTTCGGCTCCGATCGCTGCCCGAAGCCGCTCGCATCGCACAGGGAAATCGGTAACGTCGCTCCGCGCCTTGCTCGAGACCTGCTTCCGTGGAGCCCCGTTCCGGGAGAGTCCCGCGGCCAGCCGCCCGACGGAGGTGATGGGTGAGGAGCAAGGCATGAGCCGGCTGAGTGTGCCTGACACTGCGACGAACCCTCAGCGGAGGCTGGTGCCGCACTGTCGGCCAGGTCGCCGCTGGCCTCCCAGGGAGGCTGGCCGCGCCGGATCGGCGTTGGGCTCTATTCTCAGCTAGAGCAGTTCCGCCGTAGCGAGGAAACGCGGCGGCCGCCGATGCTTCGTCGCCTGCTCGAAGGCATACGCGATCTTGATCAGCGTCGGCTCGCTCCAGGCCCTTCCGAAAAACGAGATGCCGACCGGGAGGCCATGATCGAAGCCGGCGGGCACGGTGATGTGAGGATATCCGGCCACGGCGGGAATCGTCGATGAGCCGTTGACTCCGTAATCGCCGTTGACGAGATCGATGAGCGTCGGCGGGCCGGACGTCGGGGCGACGAGCGCGTCCAGCTTGTTTTTGTCCATCGTTTTGTCGATGCCGTTCTTGCGCGCGAGACGCAGGCCGGCCTCGAGCGCCTTCTTGTAAGCCTTTTCGGTCAGCGGCCCCTTTTTCTCCGCCATCACGAAAATTTCCTGGCCGAAGAACGGCATCTCCCTGTCGCGGTTCCTCTCGTTGAAGTCGATGAGATCCTTGAGGGTGCGGGGCCGCGAGCTCGGCGGGAGCGCGGCGAGATAAGAATTCAAGTCGGCTTTGAACTCGTAGAGCAGGACCTCGAACTCGTTTCGCTCGAAACCGCCTGCCGTCTCGATATCCGCCGGATCCACGATCACCGCGCCGAGCCTCTTCATCTCTTCGATCGCTGCTTCCACGATCCGGTCCGCGGCGGGGCTCTGGCCGAAGTGCCCCTTCCGAGTGATTCCGAGGCGCGCGCCCGCGAGTCCCTTCGGGTCGAGGAATTTCGTGTAGTCGGGCGCGGACTTACCCGCGCTCGCCAGCGTGGCGGAATCGGCGGAGTCCTGACCCGCCAGCGCCGTGAGGAGAGCCGCGGCGTCGGCCACCGTGCGCGTCATGGGTCCGGCGGTGTCCTGGCTGTGGGCGATCGGTATGACGCCGTTACGGCTGACGAGGCCGAGGGTCGGCTTGATTCCGACGAGGCCGCAGTTGTTCGACGGCGAGACGATAGAGCCGTCCGTCTCGGTACCCACCGCGACCGCGCAGAGATTCGACGCCGCGGCGGCGCCGGAACCCGAGCTCGAGCCCGAGGGATTGCGGTCGAGAGCGTAAGGGTTGCGGCACTGGCCTCCCCGCCCGCTCCAGCCGGAAGAGGAGTGCGTTGAGCGGAAGTTCGCCCATTCCGACAAGTTCGTCTTGCCCAGAAGCACCGCTCCCGCTGCGCGAAGCCTCGCCGCGAGGAACGCGTCGGATGATGGGACCGATCCCTGAAGCGCGAGGGAACCGGCGGTCGTCGTCATGCGATCGGCCGTTCCGATGTTGTCCTTCAACAAAATCGGAATTCCGTGGAGCGGCCCCCGGACCTTGCCGGCCTTCCGCTCCGCGTCGAGTTTCTCCGCGATCGCAAGGGCGTCGGGATTGATCTCGAGCACGGACCGCAGCGCCGGACCGCGCCGGTCGAGGGCCTCGATTCGGCCGAAGTACTTCTCGGTGATCGACCGCGCCGAGTCCTGTCCCGATTCCATGCGCTTCTGAAGGTCAGCGATCGTGAGCTCGTCGAGCTCGAAGGAAGGGACCTCGCCGGCCGCGGCGAGTGGAAGCGCCCGGGCGGGCAGGCTGAAGACGGGCCGCGACATGGCCAGCAGACCGGCCGCTCCGCCCAGCGTGAAGAATCGCCTTCGGTCGAGTCGCCCCCGGGTCTTTTCCTCACACCGGTCGTCCATGCGATTCCTCCCTCTCTCCGAATGGATACGGAAACAGATGGCCAAGCTTAACCGCGCGCAGCCGGCAGCGCTTCCTTGCCCTTTGGTCTAATGTCCCACGCCGACTTTGGCGCTCCGGCGCTCGAGCAGCAGCACGTCGCGCCAGCGGTCCGACAGCCGCCCGAGCTTCTCTCGAACCCCGACGATCCGAAACCCGCACTTCTCGTGGATGGCGACGCTCGCTCGGTTCTCGGGGAAGACTCCCGCCTGGAGGGTCCAGATTCCGGCGTCTTCGGATCGTTGCACGAGTGTTTCGAGGAGCGCCCGGCCCACCCCGCGGCCGCGAGCGTCTTCCGCGACGTAGACGCTGACCTCGGCCACTCCCCCGTAGACGCACCGGTTGGACACGGGTGAAAGGCAAGCCCAGCCCAGTAGCCGGCCGCCCTCCCGCGCCACCAGCCGCGGCTCGCTTCGATGTGAGGCGTCCCACTTCGGCCAGTCCGGCGCCTCCGTCTCGAATGTGGCATTTCCGGTGGCGATCCCTTCGAGGTAGATTCGCCGGACTTCCTTCCAGTCTTCCGGGAGCATCCGATCGATCGCGACGATCGTCGCCGACATCTTCGGAGAAGCTTATACTCGCCGGCCAAATGCACCGGTGGCCCTACGTGATCCTGTTCGTCGCGCTCGGCTGCGCGTCCGGCGTCTCCCCGTCGGCGCCTTCCTCTCCCGCGAGAGAGAAGCCTGCGTCTCCGCCCGCAGCGCCCACGGAAACTGACGAATACACGCGCTACGAGCTCCTGGCTCCAGAGACCGCGCAGTTCGCCATCTTCTACGAAGTCACCGCGATCGCTCCAGGCGCGACCGTCTTCTTCAATCCGATCCGAAAGGGAAGCGTGGCGAGCAACGAACGGGTGACCGATCAGATGACCGGAGAGCGGCTGCGGTTCGAGCAGGTCTCGGAGGAAGAAGCACGGCGTTCAGGCCTTGCCGACGCGGAGCTCGACACCGACTACATTCGGATTCATCTGCCGCGCGCCGTTCCGAGCGATGGCGGCCAGGTTCGTCTGCTCATCGAGAAGACGTACAAGGATGCGAAAAGCTACTTTCAGCAGGGCGAAGACATCGTCTTTTCCCGCTCGCTCAGCATTCGCCGCAACAGCGTCGTACTTCCGACGGGCTACGAGCTGGTTGCGTGCAACGTGCCTTCTCAAGTCCTGAGCGGCCCCGACGGGCGAATTCGGATCAGCTTCATGAACCCGGGGCCGGGAGAGGCGCCGCTGGAGCTCCGCGCGCGGAGGATCGCGAGATGAAGAGGATCTTGCTTGTGGCGCTCGCCGGCGTCGTCGCCGCGATCGCGGGCGGTCAGGAGGAAAATCGCCTGGACGAGCGCGCCCATCAGGATCGCGACATCGTCTACTTTCTCCAGCAGCCCGAGACGCACTCCTTCGACCTCTACCACGACTACACCGAGTCCCGCGCGGGCACCGACAAGTACTTGAACGTCGTGCGCAAGGGCAGCCGGGCGTCGAAGCCCTTGGCGAAGATTCTCGACACCGGAGAGACGCTCACGGCGGAGACGCTGCGCGGTGACGCGATCACGCGGGCGGGCCTCGACATCGGCGAGCCCGTGCAGCCCGACTCCGAGGTGGTCGTGATTCGATTCGCTCCGGTCGAGAAAGGCAAATCGATCCGGCTTCGCATCTCCGAGACCTATACCGACGAGAAGAGCTACCGCCTGGAGGGAGAGGAGCTCGTCTTCGACCGCAGTTTCGGACGGCCGCGCAACGCGGTCGTGCTGCCGGCCGGTTGGTACCTGACCGCCTCGTCGATTCCGGCGGCCGTGAGCCAAACCGAAGACGGCCGAATTCGGCTCGACTTCGTCAATCCGCGGCCCGACGAGATCGCGGTTCTGATCCACGCGAGGCGACGCCCGCCGCGGCAATGAGCCCACCGTCGGCCGGAGAGACGATCATCTTCTACGATGGTGTCTGCGGCCTCTGCAATCGGTTGAATCAATTCGTGGTGGCGCGGGATCCCAACGCGCAGTTTCGATTCGCGGCCCTGCAAAGCTCGTTCGCTCGCGAAACGCTCGGGCGTCACGGAAGAAACCCGGAAGACCTAAACACGCTCTATCTTCTCGAAGGCTTCGGGCTGCCCTCGGAGCGGCTCCGCTCCAAATCGGATGCCGCGCTCCGAGTCCTGGATCGGATCGGAGGCGTCTGGAAACTCTCTCGGATCATCGCCTGGCTTCCGAAGTCCCTGCGCGATCTCGGCTACGACCTCGTCGCGAAGACTCGCTACCGGATTTTCGGCAAGACCGATCACTGCCGCGTTCCTTCTGCGCGAGATCGGGCGCGCTTCATCGAGTACGAGTGAGTCCGTAACCACGGCGCCCCGCAGCGACGTGGAAGCCGTACGAAGGCGAGCGTCGACGGGATCGGCGGAAGGGGATTGACCGGGGGGCCTAATCGGCTGCGCGGAGCTCTCGGGCCACCCTCGAGTGGAGATCGGGAACCTCAGGGCGCCGTCTTCGTACATTTCATTGAGAAGGAGGGTTCCTCCATGCGATGCACATGGAAGGCGTGCGTTCCGGCCGTGCTCGCGCTCCTCGTCGGCTCGATCACGCAAGCCGCTGACCCCAAAGAGGTTCATCAGACGATCCCGCTCGACCGGGACGGTCATCTGTCGATCGAGAACCTCAAAGGCTCCATTTCGGTGACGACCTGGGATCGGCCGGAGGTCGAAATGGGAGTCCGGATCGACCCGGACGGAATGTCTTCGGACCCGAAAGAGATGGAAAAAGTGGCGTTGACCGAAGTTCGGGTCAAGGGGTCGGGACCCTCAGTTCGAATCCAGTCGAGTTACGAACATCTGCGGAACCACCGATTCCTCGGCATCTTCGGTTTCGACAGCACCGCTCTTCCGTTTGTTCACTATTCGATCTCGATGCCCGCCACTGCTCATCTCGAGATCAAAGACTACAAGTCCGATATCCGGGTCGTGGATTTGAAATCGGACCTGAAGCTCAAGACCTACAAAGGCGTCGTCTCGATTTCCGGCCTCGACGGCGCAGCGGACCTGGAGACCTACAAAGGCCAGATGTCGGTCGAGTTCTCCCGCTTCTCGCAGGACAGCCGGCTGGAGACCTACAAGGGAGAGTTCGACGTGAGGATGCCGAAAGACAGTCACTTTCATCTCGACGCCGACTCCGGCCGCCGGGGCGTCGTCAATTCCGACTTCGAGCTGGCTTCTCGTTCCCTGAGCGTCTCCGGGCACTCCGTTGCGATCAACGGGGGAGGACCCGCTCTGCACTTCACGACGTATCGCGGAAACCTGCGCCTGCACAGCTTCTAGCCTCAATCGTCCGGAGCTCGTGCCGCCGCGCAGACGGCCCGCGGGCGACTGTCACGGCTTGAAGAATTCCGGACTCCTCCCGGCTCGCTCCGTCGTCCTCGAATTCGACCAGGCGTAGCGCGTTAGCCCGGAGCGCACCGCCGGACTCGCCGGCGAGCTAGGGCTTTCGAACCTCCCGCTTCACTTCGAAGTGAGTGACGCTCGGCTCGGCGGTGAGAAATTCGCGATCCCGCGGCAGAAGCACCGGCTTTTGATAATCCTCGCCGGCGAAGCGCTTCACGGCGTCAATCGATTCCCAGTACGAGACCACCAGGAACTCGGTCTGGTCTCCTTCGCCTCGACGAAGGATCGTGGCCCCCTGGTTGCCGGGCGTGGCCAGGATCTTTTCGATTCCGGGCGCGATGTACTGCTCGTACTCGTCCGCCCTCGCCGTCAGCACCTGTCCTCGAAAGATTCGCGCGATCTTCGTTCCCTTCGCGGCCGCTGGCTGCGGAGCCTCGGCAACGAAAACAGCCGCGGCCGCAACGATCGAGAAGGCTGCCGCCACGATCCGCCGGCGCGATCGGCTATTCATTCAAACCTCCTTCTGTCGGTCGTCGCCGGATGAGCATCGCGAGGACGAGTCCGGCAGCGACACCCGCGGCCACGTGCTTGAGAGTATGTCCGCTGATTGTTCCTGTGAGCCGGAAAATCGGCGCGTCGAGAAGCTCGAACGCCTTGGCCAGGACGTACGCGGCGGCGACGGACCCCAGCCCTTTCGAACGGGGGTCGGGAAAGAGAAGGAGAAGAAGCGCGAGCGAAGCGATCAAGCCGTATTGCACGACCGCGTACGGACGCAGATCGCCGCGTCCCGCCGCCTCGGTCCACTTCCAGTAGAGAACGGAGGCCGCGCCGAGGACGAGGAGCGGCAGAAGAAGCCGGCTGCCGAAGCGTGGATCGACGCGCTCGCCCAGAACCGCCGCGACGAGCGAAGTGAATGCGATCGTCATGGGAAGGCGATCCCAGAAGAGCCGGCCGTTGTCGGGAGCCCAGTGGTAGTACGCCGATCCGAACGCGGTCAGGAAGACTCCGACGAAGAAGAGAAGGTAGGCGTTGCAGACCCTCGAGTCCGGAACGCGTCGACGTCCCCGCGGGCTCGCGAGGAAGGCGATCCCCAGACCCCCGGCGGCCGCAAAGACGGCGTTGGAGAGGACGTCGGCCGCGTTGGGAATTCCATCCCAGGCCCGCGTGTCGGCGAACCGATGGTATTCGGGATCCTGCGGAAGGCGTCCCCGGAACGCGAGGATGATTGCCGCGCCGACGACGGGGGACGCGACCGCGACGAGCCGGGATCTTCGGTTGAGCCCGGTTGCCATGACGAGAGAGCTTCTTCCGCGCGGCGGCAAGAAGCAATAAGCTGCCGGCGAGTGATTGCGCTGGCTCACATCCGCGCCGCGGCGGAGAGGATCGCCGGAAAAGTCCACCGGACGCCGCTGC
>DATDNV010000588.1:0-3234 GCA_036518075.1 Thermoanaerobaculia bacterium | reverse complement strand
TCACGCGGGCCCGACAGGATGGAATCCGGGTTCGAGGGTATGTTTCGACCGCCTTTGGGTGTCCCTACGAAGGCGCCGTCTCGCCCGAAGCGGTCCGGGAAGTCACACACAAGCTGCTCGACCTGCCGGTGGACGAGATCTCGCTCGGCGACACGATCGGCGTCGCCACGCCGACGGGTGTCTACGACGTCATCGAAGCTCTCTACGAATCCGGCGTCACGCGCGGCGTGCTCGCCCTCCACTTTCACGACACCCGAGGGACCGCTCTCGCCAACGTCTATGCCGGGCTCGAGTGCGGGATCACGACGTTCGACGCTTCGGCGGGCGGTCTGGGAGGATGTCCCTACGCGCCCGGCGCGGCGGGAAATCTAGCCACCGAAGACCTCCTCTACATGCTCGAGGGCCTCGGGATCGAGACGGGCGTCGTTCTGCCCAAGGTCGTGGAGGCGTCCCGGTATCTCGCAGAGTCGATTGGTCATCGGCCGCCGGGGCGATACCTGGCGGCCGTCTGGCAAGGCGACAAGCCCTGACGGGCAGCTCAATATCGTCTGCGGGTCGGCCGCGCGCCATTCCAGTTGACACTTCCCTCGACCACGTGTAACTTTTTGAGGCGCTGAATCTTAAATCCATGGGCAAAAAGATATTGCTCGCCGACGACAGCCTCACGATTCAGAAGGTCGTGGAGCTGACCTTCTCTGACAGTGACTATGACCTGATCTGTGTTTCCAACGGTCAAAAAGCGCTCGAGAAGGTCGGTCAGGAGCGCCCGGACCTGATTCTGGCCGACGTCGTCATGCCGGAGAAGAACGGCTACGAGGTGTGCGAGGCGATCAAAGGCAACAGCGCGACCGCCCGAATCCCCGTGGTCCTGCTATCGGGCACGTTCGAGCCGTTCGACCGCGAACGGGCGGAGCGGATCGGCGCCGATGCGATTGTCTCCAAACCATTCGATTCGCAGCAGCTCCTCGCTCAAGTCGAAGCTCTGCTGGATCGAGTTCCTCCGCCCGTCCCCGAGCCCGTCGCGTCTCCCGAGACGACAGCGCGCATACCGACGATGACCGACGCCCCCGGGGACGAGGCTCCCTTCGAAGAGGGGTTTGTGACCGAAGATTTCACCGCGTCCATTCGGGCGACGCCTCGGCAGGATGGGCTCGATCCCTTCGAAGAGGAATACGGTCGAGTGGACGTGGATACGGCGATCGAAGCCTTCGAAAAGGCCCGGCCGCAGTTCTCGCCGGGGTCGAAGGATTCCGGCGCCGAGGCCGCGCCTCCGGAGAAGCCGGCGGTTCGCGACGATCCCGTCCGGGAGCCTCTGGCTCAGTGGCTTCGAGAGGAGCCCGATCGTCCCGCAGCGCCCAGGGGATTTCCCGAAGATCCGGCCGCGACGGTCGCTCTTCAGGGACTGGATCTGTCGGCAGCCGCCGAGCCGACCGAGGCCCCTCCCGAAACGATCACCACCAACGTCATCTCGACTCAACCGATGGACGGAAAACCGGCTCCCGAAGAGATCTCCGAGGAACAGGCGAAGGCGCTGTTCGACGTTTCGCCTCCCGAACCGGAACCCTTTCGCCCTCCCACGCCTCCGCCGCCCCCTGATCTGTTTGCGCCGCCGGAGCCCGCTCCCAAGATGGCCGAATCGGCAGGATCCCGACCGGGAACGACCGCCGAAGTGCCTCGCGAGATCGAAGAGCTCGCGCAAACATCCTCGATTCCGGAGCTGACGCAGATGCTTTCGAGCGTCGCCCGGCCGGGCGGAAACGACCTCACCGATGAACAGATCGACCGGTTGGCGGCTCGAGTCGTCGAGAAGCTTTCCGACCGGATCGTCCGGGAAATCGCCTGGGAGGTCATTCCGGACATGGCCGAAATCGTTATCAAGCAGAGAATCAAGGAGCTGGAAGCCGGCGTCGAGTAAGGGCTTTCGGTTTCTGATATAGGAAAGGGCGTCAAAGCCCTTTTTTTATGCCTAAAACTCCAATCGCGGCCGGCACGGCGGAGGACTCGAAGCGACTTCCGAAGACTTTCGAGCCCTCCTCGTTCGACGAGCGCTGGTACAAGCTGTGGGAATCGGAGAGGCGGTTCCAGCCGATCGGTCCTCCCGGCGCGCCGCGCTTCGTCATGGTCATTCCTCCTCCGAACGTGACCGGCAAGCTCCACATCGGCCACGCGTACGGCCGGACGGTCGAAGACATTCTCGCCCGCTGGAAGCGGATGCGCGGCGATCGGGTCCTGTGGGTCCCCGGCACCGATCACGCGGGCATTGCCACGCAGATGGTGATCGAGCGCCAACTCGCCAAGCAGGGCATCGACCGGCAGTCGCTCGGGCGGGAAAAGTTCGTCGAACGGGTGTGGGCCTGGAAGCGCGAAGCGAAGGACACGATCCAGTCGCAGCTGAGGCGTCTGGGCTGCTCGCTCGACTGGAGCCGCGAACGGTTCACGATGGACCCGGATCTCTCTCGAGCGGTGCGTCACGCGTTCGTGGAGCTCTACCGGGCCGGGTTGATCTACCGCGGCCGATACGTCGTCAACTGGTGTCCGGGCTGCGGGACCGCCGTGTCGGATCTCGAGGTCGTGGAGAAACCCACCCGCGGAACGCTCTACAAGATCCGGTATGACGTCCCCGGGGTGACCTCCGGCGCCGTCGTAGCGACCACGCGGCCCGAAACGATGCTGGGAGATACGGCGCTCGCAATCCATCCCGACGACCCCCGCACCGCGAAACTGAAGGGGAAGAAGGCGATTCTGCCGATCGTGGGGCGGGAGCTGCCGGTCATCGAAGATCCGATCCTCGTCGACCGCGAGTTCGGGACCGGAATCGTCAAGGTCACGCCCGCGCACGATGCGAACGATTTCGCGAGCGGGCAACGCCACCATCTGCCGGCGGTGGTCGTGATCGGGCCGGACGGAAAGATGACGGCGGAGGCGGGAGAGTTCGCCGGTCTCGACCGGTTCGAAGCGCGAAAGCGGATCGTGGAACGGCTCGAAAAGGAGAACCGGCTGGTCGCTTCCGAGCCTTACGAGATCAATCTGGGAACCTGCCAGCGTTCCGAAGACGTCATCGAGCCCTATCTTTCGGATCAGTGGTTCGTGAAGGTCGGGCCGCTCGCGGGTCCGGCGATCGAGGCGGTCGAGAGCGGCCGCATTCGCTTCGCGCCCGAGAACTGGAACAAGTCGTTTTTCGCCTGGATGCGGAATCTCCGCGACTGGTGCATCTCCCGCCAGCTCTGGTGGGGT
>DATDNV010000587.1:0-5988 GCA_036518075.1 Thermoanaerobaculia bacterium | reverse complement strand
ACGTAGACATGATCTTCTCCCTTCCCGGGAATCCCAAGAGCTTCCGCGTCCGCGCGAGCGTCGTGCACACCGATCCGATCGGCCAGGACCGCCGGCCGGGTTTCGGGGCGCGGTTCGAGCGTCCTCCGGTCGGTTTTCTGGAGGCCATTTCCGACCTCGGGAAAGAGCACTGACGGGGCGGAAGAGACGGGCGATCAGCTCCCGTTGGCCTGCGTGAGCCGGAGCCGGTCGAACATGAACTCGAGCGTCGCGTCCACTTCGTTGATCGTTCCCTGAGCCGCCGAATTGAGCGTGCTCGGAATGACTCCGGTCAAGTCCCACTGAACCAGGAGATTCGACTTGGTGTCGAGCGCCTGAATCGACACCGTCTTCGCCGTGGGCGTCCCGGTGTCGGTCGCGCTGTTGATCCAATCTTGAAGCTGATTCAGGCCTTTTTGAGTCACCGTTAGGGTCAGAACCTTCTGGGTCGGCGAATAGAGAATTCCGAGCCGACGTTGATCGTCAGCGGTCAGCGGTGTTTTCACGAAGGAGATCTGGTACCCCACGACGCCGCCGATCTGAGCTCCATCGACGAAGAAGCGAAAATTGTTTTCGCGAGGGTCGATACCGGCGAAGGCCGCGACTGCCCAGAGGCAAGCTGCAAGCCCTAGAATCCACGACCGTTTCTTCATGGAGACCTCCGCGTCGGCGCAACAAGCCTAGCACTTCCGCGGGACCCGCGACCCTTGCCTTTTGCCGGAGCCGAGAGTAAAAGTTCACGTCGGAAAACCGGCGCAGAGCCGGGCCCACCCAAGAGGCAAAGGAGGATCTCCATGCGCAAAGCCGTATTGCTCGTCGGCGTTCTCGGAGTGGCCATCGCGATCCTCGCGGCGGCGCCCGCAGACAAATCGAAGACCTATAGCGTCACGGCCGACACGATCGAGTCCTGCTCCTGCCCGCTCTTTTGCAGCTGCTACTTCGGACCTTCAGCGGACGAGCACATGTGCCAGGCCAACAACGTCTACAAGTTCCGGCCCGGCAGCCACTACGGCGACGTCGACCTGTCCAACCAGGTCTTCTGGATTGCACTCGATCTCGGCGGCGAGTGGCACCACAAGCCCGGTCCCGGCATGGCGACGGAATGGGCCGTGGTGACATTCGACAAGAAATCGACCAAAGACCAGCGCGACGCCATCCTGAAGGTCGCCAACACCGTGTTCCCGGTCAAGTGGAAGCACTTCTCGACGCGCGAAGACTCGATCGAATGGAACAACGATCCGATGAAGCCGCACGCGAAGCTGGCGAGCGGTCTGGCGGAAATCTCGATCGACAAGACCGCCACACTGCGCCCGGATAAGAACACACCGGTCGTGGTCAAGAACCTCCAGTACTGGTTCTCCAACTCCAACGACGGGTTCGTGCTGGGGTACGGCACGCATCACTTCGACGGCGACGCCGCCGCGAGCGCCCCGAAGTTTTCGCACGAAAAGCGCAACGGCTTCACGATCGCCTGGACGGCCAAGGGAGACATTCCAGCGCAGAAGATGGCGGCGAAGTAACGGCCCCCATCTCGACTCCTTTCTTTGGAAGGGCGGGCGAGTCCCGCCCTTTTTTGCTTTCCGTTTCCCGGTTTCGGATCGCGGGATCGACCCACTTTGACTTTGAACTTTGAACTTGCAACTCTAGACTGTCGATACTCCATGAAGCCGGACGACATCGCACCTGAATTTCGACTGCAGCCCAAGACCTACCGCCCCGCGAGCGCGATCGAGGGAGTGCGGACGCTCCGCCTCAACCGCCACACCGATGACCGGGGCTTCTTCTTCGAGATCTTCCGCGCGAAGGCGAACCACCCGGAGAGTCGATCGCTGGCGGAGTTCTTCCAGGGTGTTCCGGCGGCCCAGATGAACTACTCGGTGGTCGACGCCGACGGGCACGTCAAGGGCCTTCATTACCACCTCGAGCAGGATGACATCTGGTTCTTCCCGCCGCCCTCCAAGGCGAAGGTCGTCCTCTTCGACATCCGAAAAGGCTCGCCGACCTTCGAGAAGACTCAGGTTCTGATCGCGGGTGGAGGGCTCGACATTCTCATCCGGATTCCCGCCGGGGTGGCGCATGGCTACCGGCCGCTGTCGAACCCGTGTGCTCTTCTCTACGTGGTGACGCAAACGTTCGACCCGGCCTCCCCCGACGAATTTCGCATCGCCTGGGACCATCCGGCCGTCAAGGAGCTCTGGGGGACGCCGAACGGTTAGGACTTAGGCGGTAGGACTTGGGTCTTAGGGAACCTGCCCTGCCACCTTCCACCTACGTCCGACGTCCTCTTTTGGCGCCCTATAATTCCCTTTCCCATGAGCACTGCATTACTCCTCGACCTCGCTCACGTCCCTCGCGTCGACCAGGTGGGCGTCGAGGAGCGCGCCGCCGCTCTCGGAAAGCGTTCGATCAAGAAATCGGCCAAGCAGGCCGGAATTCGTCTCGCGATTTCGATGCTCGACCTCACGACGCTCGAAGGAAAGGACTCGGAAGGAAAGGTCCGGCAGCTCTGCCAGAAAGCCATGCGTCCGCTGCCCGGCGACCCCTCGGTGCCGCACGTCGCGGCCGTCTGCGTCTATCCGAACCTGGTGCCGGCGGCTCGCGCAGCCCTCGCCGGCAGCGGAGTGAAGGTCGCCTCGGTTGCCACCGGCTTTCCCGCGGGGTTGGTGCCCCTTCCCGTCAAGATCGAGGACGCGCGGCGAGCCGTCGCGATGGGCGCCGACGAGATCGACATGGTCATCGATCGCGGCGCGTTCCTGTCGGGTGACTACGGCCGCGTCTTCGAAGAGATCGTGGCCGTGAAAGATGCCTGCGGCTCCGCGCATCTGAAGGTGATCCTGGAGACGGGAGAGCTCGAAACCTACGACAACGTCCGAAGGGCATCCCACCTGGCGATGGGCGCCGGCGCAGACTTCATCAAGACCTCGACTGGAAAGATTCAACCGGCCGCGACGCCCGGTGTCGTTCTCGTGATGCTCGAGGCGATTCGCGACCACTACCGTGAAACCGGACGCCGGGTCGGGATGAAGCCCGCCGGCGGCGTGCGGACGTCCAAGCAAGCGCTTCACCTGCTCGTGCTGGTGAAGGAGACTCTCGGTGACGCATGGCTGACACCGGATCTCTTCCGGATCGGCGCATCGACTGTGACGAACGATCTCTTGATGCAGCTGGCGAAGGAATCGACCGGCAGGTACCAGAGCGAGGACTACTTTACGAAGGACTAGCTGACAGCTGTCAGCTCAGGAACGATGGGCACGACAGTTACTGACGAAAAGGCCCGGGCCGAGGCGATCAAAAAGATCGAAGCAGAGAGACCTCGCCTCGAGTTCGGCGGCGCTGTCTGGGACTACGCTCCCGCGCCGGAGTCGAAGGACCACGTCCGGCTGGAGAAGAGGTACGGGCTGTTCATCGGCGGGAAGTTCGCGCCTCCCAGGTCGAAGAAATATTTCTCGACGATCAATCCCGCGACGGAGGAGGTCCTGGCGGAGGTGGCCGAGGCAGGAGCGGCGGACGTGGACGCAGCGGTCCGCTCCGCGGAGGAGGCCCACCGGAAATACTGGTCTCGTCTCGCGCCGGCCGAGCGGGGCAAGTACGTCTACCGGATCGCGAGACTCCTCCAGGAGAAGTCGCGAGAGCTCGCTGTGCTGGAGACGTTGAACGGCGGCAAGCCGATCAAGGAGTCCCGCGACGTCGACGTTCCGCTCGCGGCCGCCCACTTTTTCTACCACGCCGGCTGGGCCGACAAGCTCGAGTACGCCTTTCCTCGCCATCGCGTCTCCTCGATCGGCGTGTGCGGCCAGATCATCCCCTGGAATTTCCCATTACTCATGGCCGCATGGAAGATCGCTCCCGCGCTCGCCTGCGGAAACACGGTCGTCTTGAAGCCCGCGGAAACGACGCCCCTGACTTCCCTTCATCTCGCGAAGATCTGCGAGGAAGCGGACCTGCCGCCCGGAGTCGTCAACATCGTTCCGGGCGCTGGAGAGACGGGGGCGCATCTGGTCAATCACCCCCGCGTCCGCAAGATTGCGTTCACGGGATCGACCGAGGTCGGCAAGCTCATCCAGCGGGCAACGGCGGGCACCGGCAAGCGGCTGACGCTCGAGCTCGGAGGCAAAGCGGCCAACATCATCTTCGAGGACGCGGCGATCGATCAGGCGGTCGAGGGCATCATCAGCGGCATCTACTTCAACCAGGGCCACGTCTGCTGCGCCGGTTCTCGGCTCCTCGTTCAGGAGTCGATCGCGGAGACAGTCCTTGCGAAGCTGGCCGATCGCATCGAGACGCTCCGCCTGGGAGACCCTCTGGACAAGAACACCGACGTCGGCGCGATCAACTCGAAGATGCAGCTCGAAAAGATCCGCGAGATGGTCGCTTCCGGAATCGAAGAGGGAGCGGAGATTCACCAGTCCTCCTGCTCAATTCCCGCGCGCGGCTTCTGGTTCCCGCCGACCTTCTTCACGGGAGTCGCTCAGTCGCATCGGATCGCGCGAGAAGAGATCTTCGGGCCCGTGCTCGCGGTCATGACCTTCCGCACGCCGGATGAGGCGGTCGAGAAAGCCAACAACATCCCTTACGGCCTCTCCGCCGGAGTCTGGACCGACAAGGGCTCCAAGATCTTCAAGATCACCGCGAAGATGAAAGCCGGCGTCGTCTGGGCGAACACGTTCAACAAGTTCGACCCGTCCTCTCCCTTCGGCGGCTACAAAGAGTCCGGCTTTGGTCGGGAGGGCGGAGTGCACGGGCTGCGGGCGTATGTAGCGCTGTCGGGCGAGTGAGCGAGTACCGCAGTCACCATAGGGTTGCCCGACAGCGAAAGAGAATTTTCTAATGCAGCGTGGTGAGGTGAGTCGCGAAAGCGTGGAAGTCAGAAAGACCTACAAGCTCTACATCGGCGGCGAATTTGTTCGCACGGAGTCGGGCCGCTACGACCCGATCGAGTCGCCGAAGAAGAAGCTGCTGGCGAACGTGTCCCGCGGCTCGCGCAAGGATCTTCGCGACGCGGTCGCCAAAGCGCGCACCGCGCAGGCCGGCTGGGCTTCCAAGACCGCTTACTTGAAGGGGCAGATCCTCTACCGCATGGCGGAGATGCTGGAGGGCCGAGCCGGATCGTTCGAAGATCTGCTCCGCGAATCCCGCGGCACGACGGCGGCTGCGGCGAAGCGCGAGGTCCGCGCCGCGATCGACCGGCTCGTCCATTATGCCGGCTGGTCCGACAAGTTCGGTGCGCTCCTGGGAACGGTCAATCCCGTGGCCTCGTCTTACTTCGACTTCTCCGTCCCCGAGCCGATGGGTGTCGTCGGCATCTTCGCTCCCGAGTCACCCGATCTGCTCGGGCTCGTCACTCATCTCGCGCCCGCCATCGTCTCCGGCAACGCGGTGGTCGTCCTGGTGTCGGAGAGATCTCCGATCGCGTCGCTCGAGTTCGCCGAAGTGCTCGCCACATCGGATCTTCCTGCCGGAGTCGTGAACCTGATCTCCGGACGCAAAGAGGAACTCGCGCCGCATCTCGCGCGCCACATGGACGTCAACGCCATTGCCGACGCCGGCGAAGACACGGCCCTCTCGAAGTCGGTCGCGGAAGACGCCGCCGTCAACGTCAAGCGCGTCAGGCGGTACGCGATTCGCGACTACTACCGCGAAAACGCGCAGGGGCTCGACTTCATCGAGGCCTTCACCGAGATCAAGACGACCTGGCACCCCATCGGAGTGTAGTTTCCCGGGCATCTCCCTTGCCGGGACGGGGCGCGCTCGCACCGACAGGCAGCGCCTGCGCGCCCCTCCGCTCCGACCGCACAGCGATCTCACACCTCAGTCTGACTCGGTGGCTGTGCGGTCGGAGAGGCCCGGCTGCGGGAGAAGCCCGGTCCCATTTGGAGTAGAAACTGCAACTAGCTGCCGGCCAACTTCTTGAGCTCCTCTCCCTCGATCGAGTACCGAATCCAGGTCGTGGGCCGGCGAGCGCCCAACCGC
>DATDNV010000586.1:0-6068 GCA_036518075.1 Thermoanaerobaculia bacterium | reverse complement strand
GCGAAGGACACGGCCGCCGTCCTCGAGGAGGCGTCCCATTGAATCGCGCACCCCTGATCGGCATCGACGCCCGAAAGGCCAAAGATTTCGGAATCGGCTCCTACATTCGCCACCTGCTGGAGGCGATCGGACGAAACCCCGAGTCGTCCGGATACCGGTTCCGGGTCTACGTCCGGCGGGCAGACCGGGACTCGCTGCCGGAGCTGCCCGCGCACTTCGAGGCGGTGTCCGAGGATTCGGCCGGTTATTCGCTCGCAGAACTGACTCGCTTCGCGTGGAACCTCTGGCGCGATCGCCTGGACCTCTTTCACGCGACCCATTACGTGCTCCCGCCTCTCTTCCGAAGCCGGGCGGTCGTGACGATTCACGACATCATTCATCTGCTCTATCCGCAGTTCCTGCCGAGCCGCGCCGCGCATTTCTATGCCCGCTTCATGATCCGCCGGGCACTGGATCGGGCCGACCGGATCATCACCGTTTCCTACAACAGCAAACGGGACCTGACCGACTACTTCGGCGTCTCGGGGAACCGGGTCGAGGTCATCTACAACGGCGTCTCTCCCGCTTTCCGGCCCGATGTGCCCGCCGAGGATCGGCGGCGAGTAGCGGAGCGCTACCGAATCCCGACTCCCTATCTGCTTTTTCTCGGGGGAGAGAAGCCGCACAAGAACATCCAGAACGTCGTGCGCGCGTTTGCGCAAGCCCGACGCCAGCAGAACCTTCCGCACTCTCTCGTGCTCGCCGGCCCGCTGCCGAAAGACACGGCGCGGCTCCAGGCGCTTCTTGCCGCGATGGATCTCTCCGGCGCCGTGAGCCTTCCCGGCATCATGGAAGAGGCGGAGCTGCCGGGGCTGTACGCGGGCGCGGACGCGTTTCTGTATCCGACGCTGTACGAGGGCTTCGGGCTTCCCGTCGTCGAGGCCATGGCCTGCGGAACGCCGGTGCTCACCTCCTCGACCTCGGCGCTTCGCGAGATCGCCGGCGGCTTCGCCTATCTGGTCGACCCCATGGACGTGGACGCGATCGCGCGAGGGATCGGCGTCCTGACGAGTGACGCGAAGGTGCGCGCGGATCTGACCGAGCTCGGCAAGAAGCGCGCGCTCGATTTCTCCTGGGACAAGGCGGCGGAGAAGACGCTGGAGGTCTACGCGGCGGCGCTGCGGGGAGGGCACCGGTAGTGTCCGCTCGCTTCCAGATTCAAAGTACTCCGTCAGAGACTCGAAGAGCCAAGCCGACGGGTCCTGCCGCCGTCCACCTCGCGTGCGCACTCCGGCCAATTGATACGTTTCGTCCGAGGGAGGGTGCCTCCGCGCGCACGCGAGGTCTTCGTCCGGCGTCACCCGTCGGCTCTCGAAGTGAACGCCAAGATACAAGAGCCCGGAAGCGGAGGCGTCTGCCGGAGTCGGCGCTGTCCGAGGGCAAACACCGCGATCGAGAAGCGGCAGGTCCGTGTCTACGCCCGAGGACCGCAGCGGCGGCACGGAAGGGACTCTTTCTGCCGGAGCCGCCGCGTGCCGACGAGGCAGATGCCGATGCGTCCGGGCGACCAGGTTCACTGAATCTATGAAGACCGCGGTCGTCCACGACTGGCTGAACGGGATGCGGGGAGGCGAGAAGGTGCTGGAAGCGATTCTGCCGCTCCTTCCCGAACCAACAATATATACATTGTTTCATGTGCCCGGATCGGTCTCTCCGGCGATCGAGCGGTTCCCGATCCACGCCTCCTTCCTCAACCGACTGCCGTTTACGCGGAGCGGCTACCGCCAGTACCTTCCGCTTTTCGCGCGGGCCGTCGAGTCGTTCGACCTCTCCGGAAACGACCTCGTCGTGTCCTCCTCCCACTGCGTCGCCAAAGGCGCGATCGCTCCGCCCGGAGTACCTCACCTTTGCTACTGCCACACGCCCGTGCGCTATGCCTACGATCATTTCGACACCTACTTCCCCTCCGGCCGGACACGGCTGCGGGCGTGGAAGAAATTCGCCGTCGGCCGGCTGCGGGCATGGGACATCGCAACGGCGGGGCGTCCGAGCTCCTATCTCGCGAACTCGCGCGCGGTCGCCCGCCGGATCCGGACGCACTACGGCCGAGAGGCGACGGTCTGCCATCCGCCGGCAGACACTGCATTCTTCCAACCGGGCTCCGCCCCGCGCGCGGACTTTCTGCTTGCCGTCGGCGCTCTGGTTCCTTACAAGCGTTTCGAAGATGCCATCGCAGCCGCCGGGCGCCTCGGCCGCCGTCTGGTGATCGTTGGCGGCGGGCCAGAGGAGAAAAGACTCCGCGCTCTCGCGGGCTCGTCCGTAACCTTCCTTGCGAAGCGGACACCGGTGGAATTGCGCGATCTCTACCGCACGTGCGCCTTCTTCGTTCAGCCCGGTGAGGAGGACTTCGGAATCGCGGCCGTGGAGGCGCTCGCCTGCGGGGCGCCGGTCGTGGCGCTCGGGCTCGGAGGAGTTCTCGACATCGTGGCCGACGGCGTCAACGGGGTCTTGTACGCCGAGGCCGGTGCAGACGGCCTCGCGGGCGCCATCGACCGGGCGTCCGGCATCCGCTTCGGCTACAATGACTTGCGCTCCTCGGTGTTGTCGTTTTCGCCGGAGTGCTTTCAGGAGGAGTTCCGCCGGGCACTGACAACGATGAAGCCCTCAGCCAGGCCAGCCCCTCGACCCGCCGCCCGATCATGATCCGCACACGGCGTATCGCGATCTTCTTTCTCCTTTCCGATCTCGCAGCCATGGTGGCGGCGCTCGCCGCGGCCTATGCGCTGCGCTTCCGCGCCGAGATCGTGCCGATCACCAAAGGAGTCCCCGAGCCCTCCTTGTACTTCCGGCTCTATCCCCTGATGGCGGTCCTGTGGCCGGCCGTCTACTACTTCTACGGCCTCTACCACGTGCGACGCCACCGCTCCCGGATCGAAGAGGGCTTCGCCATTCTGGTGGCGACCGGCCTCGCGACGCTCTTGCTGACGGCGCTCGCCACTCTGTATCGAGGCTTTTCCTATTCCCGTCTCGTTCTGGCGCTCTTCTTCGTCGCCGACGTCGTCTTCGCATTTGCCGGGCGCACCGCGATCCGAAGGTATCTGGAAGAGGCCTGGCGGCATGGAGTCGGCATCCGGCAGGTGCTCGTCGTCGGGGCGGGCCGGCTGGGTCGAGCGGTCATCGACAAGCTCGCCGAGCATCCCGAGGCGGGAATGCGCGCCGTCGCGCTGGTCGACGACGACCCCTCCAAGCATCAGACCGCCTATCGGGGAGTCTCGGTCCTGGGTTCCACCGCCGAGGCGGCTCGCATCGCGGAGCAGAACGGCGTCGACACCGTCTTCCTGGCGCTGCCGCTCGAAGCGCACCGAACGATGCTGTCGGTGCTCAAGGAGATCGGCCGCACCGTCCCGGACGTCCGGGTCGTGCCGGACCTTCTCCAATACATCACCTTCCGCGCCGGAGTCGAAGACCTGGACGGCCTGCCCGTCGTGCACCTGACGCAAGTGCCTCTGACCGGATGGATGAGCCTGGTCAAGCGAACGCTCGACCTGACGATTTCCGTGGGGGCGCTGGCCGCTTTTTCTCCAATTTTTGCCGCGATTGCGGCGGCGATCCGGCTCGAAGACGGCGGACCGATTTTTTACCGGCAGCGGCGCATGGGCCTGGATGGCCGCCCGTTCGAGATCATCAAGTTTCGTTCGATGCGGCCGGGCGCGGAGGACGAGTCCGGACCGACCTGGGCCGAACCGGACGACCCGCGCCGGACACGCGTCGGAAGATATCTGCGGCGCACGAGTCTGGACGAGCTGCCACAGCTCATCAACGTCCTCCGAGGCGAAATGTCGCTGGTGGGCCCGCGGCCGGAGAGGCCCGAGTTCGTCCGCGAGTTCAAGGAGAAGTTTCCGCAGTACATGTTGCGCCATCGCGTGCGCGCGGGCATCACCGGCTGGGCTCAAGTCCACGGATGGCGCGGCAACACGTCGTTGAGCAAGCGAATCGAATACGACCTCTATTACATCGAGAACTGGTCGCTTTCGCTCGACATCAAGATCCTCTGGATGACGCTGCGGCACGGACTGAGACACCGGAACGCCTACTGAGCTTCAGCTCTCAGCTTGCAGCTCACAGCCAGGCCTGGATGTCTGTTTGGCTGAAAGCGGATAGCTGACAGCTGATAGCTTTCAACAGATGACAGCAGAGCTCTTTCTTTCCGCTCTGATCGCTGTCGCCGCGCAGAGCTCGACCACGCTTCAGCGCATCGATCCGCCTGCGGCGCCGGGCGCGGCAGCGCCGGCCTTCTCGGCATCGAGAGACTCGGTCGCACTGACCTGGCTCGAGCCCACCGGGGCTGCCGGCAAGTCCCCGATGGAGGGTCCACATTCCCTCCGGTTCTCTCGGTGGAACGGAAAAGTCTGGAGCACACCCGTCACGATCGCGTCGGGAACCGATCTCCTGATCAACTGGGCGGACGTTCCGGGAGTGGTCGATCTGGGGGCCGGAAGATGGCTCGCGCACTGGACGACGAAGATGTCGGAAGATGCGTTCGGGATGGCGCTCGCCCGGTCCGAGGACGGTGGAACGACCTGGAAGCGGCTCGCCGCGTCCGGCCCACGGGACCTTCCAGAGGAGCAGAGCTTCGTCTCCCTGCTTCCGGAAGCGGGAGGGGTTCGCGCGGCCTGGCTCGAGAGGCAGGGAAGGGGAAGCGTGACGACGCTCCGAACGGGAATCATCCGGGAGACGCTCTCGGAAAGCCGGCTGCTCGACGCCCGCGTTTGCGAGTGTTGCCAGATCTCGTCGGCTGAGACCTCGGAAGGACCTCTCGTCGTGTACCGGGATCGCAGCGACTCGGAAATCCGGGACATCGCGGTCGTCCGGCGCTCCGCGGCCGGATGGACCAAACCCTCCCCTGTGGCGCCCGAAGGATGGAAGATCGCCGGCTGCCCGGTCAATGGCCCGGCGGTCGCGGCAAACGGCAGATCGGTCGCGGTCGTCTGGTTCACGGCTGCCGGCGGAACTCATCGAGTCGAAGCGGCATTCTCCGCCGACGCCGGCGCTCACTTCGGACCGCCGGCCCTCGTGGACGGCGCGTCGCCGCTGGGGCGCGTCGGAATCGTGCGAGACGAGAACGGCGACGCGATCGTGATCTGGGCCGCTGCCGAAGGAGGATCTCCGACGATCCGCCTTCGCCGTGTTTCTCCCGGCGGAAGCCAGGGCGCGCCGTTGGTCGTCGCCCCGACGTCGGTCGCGCGAACGGTGGGAATCCCCAGTCTCGTCCGCTCGGGCAGGTCACTCCTCGTCGCCTGGATCGAGAAGGCGCAGCCGGCGGCCCTGCGCGCCGCCGTGATCCCCATCGACAGCGTCCGGTGAGCCGAGCCGATGTCGTCCCGAGCGAAGCGAGGGATCTAGCCTCGTCAGGTGATGCAGGAGCAGATTCCTCGTCGCTTCGCTCCGCGGAATGACAGAAAAGGCTTCGCTCCTCGGAATGACAGAAAAGGCTTCGCTCCTCGGAATCACCTGGAGGGTGCCGGTCTCAGGCCAGCTTCTTGAGCCTCCGCACTCGGTCGGTCAGGTCCCGCAGGACCTCCGGATCAGGCGCGATCCCTCCGAAGGCGCTCGCGCAGTAGATCCGAACGACCGCCCGCGCGTCGTCGCCTCCCTCCGGCAGGGCTTCGCCGACGAGCCTCGCCACCTCCGCCGGCGCAACCGCAGCCGAGAGAGCGCCCTTCCGCCGCTCGAGAAGACGGCGAAGAGCCAGGTATGCCCGCGTCGGCGCCGGTACCCGCGCGCGGCGGCGGCGCTCCGCATCGATGAGAAGCGCCAGACCCGCCGCGGCGGCGAGGGCCAGCATCCATCGCCCTGCCGATGCCGCGACCGAGCGCCAGTCCTGGTCCCAGGAGCCGACCGCCGACGTCACGCGGTCCAGCCCCTGTCGAGCAGATTCCAGCGCGCCGGCTTGATCGATCGAGTCGAAGCCGAGGACGCGGCGGTCATAGAAGAACTCGATCTCTCGTCCGAGGCTCGTTAACTGCGACAGCCACGAGACGCGCTGCGTCGCGGGCGGGATCCCGGCCGGCGGAGTGGGGTCGAGGATC
>DATDNV010000585.1:0-5914 GCA_036518075.1 Thermoanaerobaculia bacterium | reverse complement strand
GCATCGCGCTCAACAAGGAGCACATCGGCTTCGTCTTCCAGCAGTACCACCTGATCGACGACCTGACCGTCGCCGAGAACCTCGACGTGCCGCTCTCGTACCGCAACGTGCGCAAGAGCGAGCGCGAGGCGATCGTCGCGGACACGCTCGACCGGTTCCAGATCGTCGGCAAGAAGGACCTCTTCCCGAACCAGCTCTCGGGCGGCCAGCAGCAGCTCGTCGGCGTCGCGCGCGCCCTGATCGGAAAACCCAGGCTGCTCCTCGCGGACGAGCCCACCGGCAACCTCCACTCCGATCAGGGACGGGAAATCATGCGGCTCTTTCAGCGGCTGAACGAGGAAGGCATGACGATCATCCAGGTCACGCACTCGGAAGAGAACGCGCGATACGGGCAGAGGATCGTCCGTCTGCGCGACGGCTGGATCGAGGGAGAGGAAAAAGTGGCCGATCGCATCGGCGCGGAGACGCTCGGCGTCGGAAAATAACAATATATATATTGTTACAACGAGGACCCGATGTTTCACGACCTGAAGTACGCGCTCCGGATTCTGGCGAAGAGCCCGGGCTTCACGCTGATCGCCGTGGTCACGCTCGCCCTGGGCCTCGGAGCGAACACCGCCCTTTACGGCTGGGTTCGCTCGCTTCTTCTCGCGCCGCTGCCGGGCGTCGCCCGCCCCGGCCGAGTGGTCGCCATCGAGACTCGCACGCCCGACCGCGCGCGCATCGACTCGAGTTGGGCCGACTACACGGACCTGCGCGACCAGGCAAGCTCGTTCGACGGCCTGATCGCCTTTCAGCAGCGGCATGTCAGCCTTCACGAAAAGGACTCCGTCCGCCGCCTCTTCGCGTTGTTCGTCTCGGGCAACTACTTCGACGTCCTGGGCGTCCGGCCGGCGCTGGGGCGAACCTTCCTTCCGGAAGAGGGACGCGTGCCGGGAGGCCACCCGGTCGCGGTGATCGGCTTCGGGTTCTGGGGGAGCCACTTCGGCTTCGATCCGCAGGTCGTGGGCAAGGTCCTGCGCATCAACGAACGGGAGCTCACCGTCGTCGGCGTCGCGAGCCCGCAGTTCAAGGGAACGATCAACGGGTTGAACACGGAGGTCTACATCCCGCTGGCCTTGAATCCCCTGATCGGGGGAGAGGTCGGAGGAGACCGCGCCCGCCTCGAGGGGAACCGCACGAATCGCTGGCTCGACATCATGGGCCGGTTGAAGCCGGGAGCGGATCTACGGCAGGCCCAGGCCGAGCTCGACACACTGGCGGCGGGTCTCGCCAAGGCGTTTCCCGATTCAAACCAGGGGCTCTCTTTCATCGTCGAGCCGGTGACAAAGGCAACCTATGGCTCGTCGGCGGCGCTGTCCGGCGTCGTCCTGGCACTCTTTGCCGCGGTCGGCCTCGTTCTCCTGATCGCCTGCTCGAACGTGGCGAACCTGCTGCTCGTACGGGCGACCGTCCGCCGCCGCGAGATCGCGGTCCGCCTCGCTCTCGGTGCGTCGCGCGCCCGCCTCGTGCGCCTTCTCGTCACCGAGAGCGCGGTCCTGTCGCTGCTCGGCGCGGCGGCGGGTCTGCTCATCGTGCCGGCCGTGAACGGGCTGCTTGCCGGAATCGTTCCGAACAGCGCCGCGATGCCGATCGACCTGCAGCCGCCGCTCGACGCTCGCGTCTTCGTCTTCGGATTCGCCCTCGCGCTCGCGACCGGAATTCTCTTCGGTCTCGCGCCCGCGCTGCAGTCATCGCATCCGGACGTCGAGCAGGCCCTGCGGGACGGAACGCCCGGCGGCGGCTCGGCGCGCCAGGGCCTTCGCCGAGTCCTCGTCGTCGCTCAGGTCGCGCTCGCCGTGGTCCTTCTCGCGGCGACCGGACTCTTCACGAAGAGCCTTCAGAACGCGCGAAAGATCGATCCCGGTTTCGATCCCTCCCATGTCCTTCTCACGGGCTTCGATTTTCCCCAGAGTCTCGATCGCAAACACGTGGTGCCGTTCTTCCGCGACCTCCTCGCCCGCACCAGCGCGATTCCCGGCGTGGTCGCGGCGAGCTACGGCAACCACGTGCCGCTCTGGCTCGAAGGCGGCGATTGGGAGGAGATCCGGGTGGACGGCTACACGCCGGGCCCCAACGAAAACATGAAAATCGACCTGACGCTCACGTGGCCCGGCTACTTCTCGGTCATGAAGATGCCGCTCGTCGAAGGGCGCGACTTCACCGAGCGCGACGACGCCGAGCGCGCGCCCGTCGCCATCGTCAACCAGACGTTCGCGTCGCGCTATCTCGCCGGAAAGGCCGCCGTCGGATCGCGCATCTGGATCAACGACAAAGACACGCTCGTCGTCGGCGTGGTCCGCAATGCCCGTTACCGCCGCCTCACCGAAGAGCCCCGCCCCTTCCTCTACGCGCCGCAGCTCCAGTGGCTTCCGCCGGGAACGGCGCTGCACGTCCGGCTTTCTCCCGACGCCTCCGAGGCCGCCGTGGCGGCTCGGATCCGAGAGGAAGTGGCGGCGATCGATCCGAGAGTCGCGACGGTCAGCGCGTCGCTGGAAGAGGTGACCTCGACGGCCGTGATTCCGCAGAGGCTCGGGGCGAAGCTCTTCGGGGCCGTCGGGGCGCTGGCGCTGCTCATCGCTTCGATCGGCGTCTACGGCCTGATGGCCTACTCGGTCTCGCGCCGACGCCGCGAGATCGGCGTTCGAATGGCTCTGGGCGCGCAGGCTTCGCAAGTGGGCCGCCTCGTTCTCAAAGAAGGGGTCACGTTGGCCGCCCTCGGTCTGGGGATGGGCCTGCTCGCCGCGCTCGCGGTCGCGCGTCTCGTCCGCTCGCTGCTCGTCGAGGTGAGCCCGGCCGATCCGATGATCTTCGCGGCGGTCATCCTCCTCCTGGGCGGCGCCGCGCTGCTCGCGTGCTGGCTGCCGGCCCGCCGGGCCGCCCGCTTGAACCCCGTGGAAGCCCTCCGATCGGAGTAGACGCATGAGCTCCTGGATCCAGGACCTGCGATTCGCGTTTCGGACTCTGGCCAAGAGTCCCGGCTTCACGGCGGCCGCGGCGCTGACGCTGGCGCTCGGAATCGGAGCGAACGCCGCGAGCTTTTCCGTGGTCGATGCTCTCCTGATCCACCCTTACCGGGTCGCCGATCTCGATCGGATGCAGCTGATCTACGCCCGAGAGTCCGGCAGCTCCGCCGGCGCTTCGAGGTACCTGACGTACGCCGACTACCTCGACTTGCAGCGCGGCGCGAGCCGATTCGAAGCCACCGCCGCCTCGCAGTTCTCGGACTTCAACCTGAGCGGATCGCTGCAGCCGGAACGGGCGGAAGGCTTCTTCGTCGAGCCGCGCCTCTTCTCGATGCTGGAGGCGAAGGCTCTGGCGGGAAGAGCTCTGGGAGCCGACGACGCAAAGCCGGGAGAGGACGGAGTGATCCTCCTCAGCGAGCCGATCTGGCGAAGCCGTTTTGCGGCCGACCCGGCGATCGTCGGAAAAACCGTTCGAGTCAACGGCCGTCCCTGCCGCATCGTCGGCGTCATGCCCCGGGAGTTCCACTATCCGCTCGGCGCCCAGGTCTGGCTTCCTCTCGTCATGACGCCGGCGCAGCAGACCGACCGGTCGAAACCGCATCTCCAGGTCATCGCGCGATTGCGGGCCGGAGCGTCGGAGCGAGATGGCCGCGCGGAGCTTCTCTCGCTCGGGGCGGGACTCGCGCGAACTTATCCGCAGACCAACGCCTACCGGGATTTCCGGCTTCTTCCGCTGCGCCAGGAGCAGTACGACTACACGCTGGGCCTCTTCGGGCTCGTTCAGTTCGCCGCGGTGTTCGTTCTCGCGCTCGCTGCCGCGAACGTCTGCGGCCTGCTCGTCGCGCGCGCGCTCGTGCGCGAGACCGAGACGGCAATCCGGACCGCGCTCGGCGCCCGGCGGGCTGACCTCTTTCGCGTGACGATGGCGGAGGTCCTCCTGATCGCCGGTCTGGGCGCTTGCCTCGGAATCGCTCTCGGATCCAAGGCGGTCGAGGCCATCCGCGCCGCGATGCCTCCGGGAATCGCGATCTGGCTCGCGGGGTGGTACGAGCTCACACTGACCGGATGGGCCGTAGCCGCCTCCGCGGTGCTCGCCATCGCGATCACCGTCGCGATCGCGGCGGTGGTCGCGCTGCGCCGTTCCGGGCGCTCCCTCGAAGAGGTCCTGCGTCCGGCACTGGCCAGCCGCGCCGGTTCGCATCGAGGACAGCGGGCGCTGCGGATCCTCGCGATCTCTCAGATCGCGCTTGCCGCCGTCCTGCTCGCGAGCGCTGGTCTTCTGGTGGTGGGGTTCCGCCGGGTGTCCGCCTCGTTCGAGACCCACGCTCCGGAAAACCTGCTGACCTTCGACGTCGACCTGCCTCCGGCTCAGTATCCGGACGCGGTCGCGCAGGCAGCCTTCTTCCATCGCCTTCTCGATCGTCTTTCATCGATCTCCGGGGTCGAGGCCGCCGCGGCCGTGCGCAACCCGCCCGCCTCCAACGTCGACAGCCCGCTCGTGCGCTACGAGGTCGAGGGACGCTCGGCTCCGAGAGAGAGCGACCTGCCGGAGGCCGGGTTTCAGGCTGCGACTCCCGGCTACCTGCGCGCCTTTCACATTCCGCTGCTTGCCGGACGCGACTTCGAGTCGTCCGACGGACCGACTTCGCCCGCGGTCGCGCTCGTCAGCCGCAACGTCGCCCGCCGCGAGTTCCCCGACGGGGACGCGATCGGAAAGCGCATCCGTCTGCTCAACCAGAACGCTGTCGGACGCGGCACGACGCCGCAGGGATGGGTCACGATCGTCGGCATCGTCGGCGACGTGCGGCAGAACTGGTTCGACCTCGAGCCGCCGCCGGCCCTCTATTTTCCGATGGAGCAGGCGCCTCGGGAGAGCCTCACGTTCGCGGTGCGGCCCAGGGGTGATGCGCTCGCGCTCGCCCCCGCCGCGCGCGCCGCCGTCGCGGGACTCGATCCGGACTTGCCTCTGGGCACGCTGGGAAGGTTCCGGGACCGCATCGTCGAGTCGCTGGCTCCGGTGCGGATCATCGGCCTGCTTCTGGCCGTCTTCGGCGCGACGGCGCTCGCTCTCGCGATGGTCGGCGTTTACGGCGTCACCGCGCAGAGCGTCGCCCGTCAGCGGCGCGAGCTCGGCGTCCGCCTCGCGCTGGGCGCCGCGCCCCGAGGGTTGCTGACGGGGGTCCTGACGCAGTCGATCCGGCTCGCGTTGATCGGCCTCCTCATCTCCCTGCCGCTCGTCGACATCGCGGCGAGGCTTCTCGCCAATCGCGTCTTCGGCCTGGTCGCTCCCGATCGGCTCATGCTGGCCGAGATCTTCGTGTCGCTCCTGGCAATCAGCGGGGCGGCGTCCATCGTCCCGGCTCTGCGCGCGACGCGCGTCGATCCGGCCGAGGCGTTGAGGTTGGAATGAGGGAGCAAGGAGCAGGTAGCAGGGAGACAACAATATTTATATTGTTGTACCAAACCGAGAACGGAGACATAGAACTTGGAACTGAACCGTGACCGAATGACAAGGATTCTTACGGACCTGTCCCGCTCTTTCCGCATCGCCGTCCGCGACATGGGACGCGCTCCGGGAGCGGCGATCGTCGTTTGCCTCACCGTCGCCCTGGGCGTCGCCGCGGCGTCGACTCTCTTCTCCGTCATCGATGCTCTGTTTCTGCAGCCGCTCCCGGGTGTGGGACATCCCTCGGGTCTCGTGAACGTTCACGCCACGGAGCCGGACGGGTCGACATTTCATTCCGTCTCGTATCCGGATTGGCGCGAGCTCGATCGGGCGAAGGAGCTTCCGTTCTCCGGCCTCGCCGCTTTTTCGTCCCGCCTGGTGAGCCTAGCCGCCCCATCCGCGGAGCCCCGGTTGGCCGTCCTCCAGATCGTGACTCCCAACTATTTCGGGATCCTCGAAAGCC
>DATDNV010000584.1:0-2274 GCA_036518075.1 Thermoanaerobaculia bacterium | reverse complement strand
GGGGCCTCTAATTCCACTCGTTTGCTTTCGTCAGACGGCCGAACTTCGGGAAAACGAGTCACAACCTCGGTACAAAAGTTTAACCGATGCAAGAGGATGAAAAACCGGCAAAAGATCAGCTGTCGCTCTTTGAGGACCACGGCGCCGACCGAGTCGAATCTTGCAAGAAGGAAGGGGCGCAGGATCGCGCGTTGCGGCCAAGCTCGGCCGAGGCACCGATCAGGCCGCGAGTACCTAAGGTATGGCGACGGCGATGGTTAGAGACCCGACGGGGATGTCAAGAGCTCAGCCCGCGGACGGGAGGCGTCGAGTGCCGCTCTCTGGAAAAAAGGAGTCGCTGCCTGCTGCTGCTCAAAGTGTCGTGTCGACCTCTTTTCGCGCCAGGAGCCGATACAGCGTGGCTCGGCTGATGCCGAGCAGCCGCGCGGCCTGGACTCGGTTGCCGCCGCATTGCCGGATCGCCTCCTGCAGTTTCTCCGAGTTGATTTCCTGGGATGGCCTCAACCTGACGGAATCGGCCCTAGGGGTCGGCGCCTCGGATCGGGGAACGCAGAGCGGGAAGTCGTCTGGCTTGAGAACGGAGTCCTCGGAAAGGATGACAGCCTGCTCGATCGCGTATCGCAACTCCCGTACGTTTCCGGGAAAATCGTACTGCCGGAGCCGATCGAGAGTCGCGGGTGAGAAGACGCGCTCCTTGCCATGACGGCGCGCCGACTCGACCAAGAAATGGCGGGCGAGGGGCTCGATGTCCTCCGTCCGGTCCCGCAACGGGGGCACGACGAGGGTGACCACCGAAAGCCGGTAGAAGAGATCTTCTCGAAACTCGCCCGCCGCGATCGCCGTTTGAAGGTTGCGATTCGTCGCGGCGAGGATGCGGACATCCACGCGCTGAGGCCGGTTTTCGCCGACCCGCCGTACGACCCCGTCTTCGATGACTCGCAGCAGTTTCGCCTGAGCCGAAACCGACGTCGCGCCCACTTCGTCGAGAAACAGGGTTCCGCCGCTCGCCTCTTCGAAGAGTCCCCGCTTGAGCTCCGTCGCTCCGGAGAACGCCCCGCGAGCGTGCCCGAACAGCTCGCTCTCGAGGAGGTTCTCGGGAAGCGCCGCACAGTTCAAGGTCAGGTAGGGCGCATTCGCGCGAGGTCCGCTCGATTGGATCAGCCTCGCGATGACGTCCTTGCCCGTTCCAGTCTCTCCGATGATGAGGACGGTCGAGGACGTGCCCGACACTTTCTGCGCGCGCGCCAGAAATTCTCGCATGACGCGACTCCGGCCGATGGGCGGAGCCAGTCCATGCCGCCGCCGAACTTCGCCAGACAGGGCGCTCACTTCCTTTCGCAGACGCCTCGCTTCGAGAGCGAGCTCGACGCGGTGGAGCAGCTCTTTGGATTGCACCGGCTTGGAAAGGTAGTCGAAGGCTCCCATCTTCATCGCCTCGACCGCGTTTTGGATCGAGCCGAAGCCCGTGACGAGCAGCACCTCCGGCGGATCGGGTTCCGCGCGGCATGCCTTGAGAACGTCGAGCCCCGTCGCGCCAGCCATCTGAAAATCGGTCAGCACGACATCGAACGAGCCTCTTTCGCTCGAACTCAGGAAGGCGTCACCGCTTTCGAAGACCGAAGACTCGAAATGCGCTGACCCCAGCATCCGAACGAGGACGGATCGGGCGGAGGGATCGTCCTCGACCAAGGCGATTCGGGCCATGGGAATGCCTGATTGTAGATGCAGCGGGACTCCAATGCTAACCTATCGGAAGTGGATCTCACGAAAAGCTTGATGGGACTGGGCGACTCTCTCGGAGCGCCCGTCGGGCGAATCTTCGTCGTCGACGACGACCCCGAGATCCGCAAGCTGCTGAAACGTCTCCTCGCGCCCGCCGGATACTCGGTGGAAGAGTTCGGGTTGGCCGTACCCGCTCTCGAAAAGGTCCGCGCGGAGCCTCCGGATCTCGTCTTGCTCGACCTCAACCTGCCCGATCGGATCGGACACGAGATTCTGGAAGAGATCCGCTCCGACCCGGCGACGCGCTTGTTACCGGTCGTGATGTTGACCGGCCAGGCGACGCGGGAAGAGAAAATCCGCGCCACGCGCGCCGGAGTCTCCGACTTCCTCGCCAAGCCCTTCTCGGCCGAGGAACTGCTTCCGCGCGTTCGCTCGCTCGTGATGATGAAGCATTTCGCCGACGAGCACGAGCATGCAGAGCACGTCATCTTGATGCTCGCGCGAACGATCGACGCGCGCGACGCTTACACCGCCGGCCACAGCGGGCGCGTG
>DATDNV010000583.1:0-4952 GCA_036518075.1 Thermoanaerobaculia bacterium | reverse complement strand
CTCCCGCCTGCTCGAGATCTGGACTTGCAGCGCAGGCGGTCGCCTCGCGACCGGCGCTGCGACATTTTCTGAACGAGAGCGGAGCACCCGCGGACTTCGCACGCCGCGACCGGAAAACTAAGGCGAGCCGGGGCCCTCTCCCGCCGGGGTGTGCGACGGAAACAGCTGCCAGTTATGTCAGATCTGGTATAAGCGGCGGAGTCAGCGAGAAGTTGCAAAAGCCGCAGCCGCGGACTTGGAGGTCGTTCGTTCTTTCTGCCAGCAGGATCCTGCCCAGAAGCCGACCACGACGAGCAGCACCGCGATGATGCCGCGCAGGACGAGCCGGGTCCTTCGCTGACGCCAGGGCGGGACGCTGCGGAATCGCACCCGCGCGGCCGCCTCCTGTACCTGCTCCGCCTGGTAGCCGCGCAAATCGATCAGGAGGTCGCGGGCGGACTGATAGCGGTCGGCCGGATCTTTCTCGAGGCAGCGGAAGACGAACTTCCGGATCTCATCGGGGATGGCCTCGCTTTCGGCGTATTTCTCCGGGGCGTCCTTGAGCACCGCGCCGAGCGTGTCGACGGGGCTCTGGCGCGAGAAGGCGCGCCGGCCGGTCAGCATTTCGTAATAGGTTGCGCCGAGCGCGAAGATGTCGCTCCGCGCGTCGGCCCGCTTTCCGCGCACCTGCTCGGGTGAGATGTAGCCGGCGGTGCCCACGACCTGAACCGCGGACGTGATGCGCGCGTCCCGATGGCGCATTCCTCCGGTTCGGAGATCCGGGTTCTCGAACCGCGCGATTCCGAAATCGAGAATCTTGGCGCGGCCGTCGTGGGTCAGGAAGATGTTTTCGGGCTTGATGTCGCGGTGGATCACCCCGTTCGCATGCGCGGCGGCGAGACCGTCGGCGATCTGGCAGGCGATTTCGGTCGCGCGCTGTGGCGTCAGGCGCCCGCCGCGGAGCCGTTCGGCCAGAGACTCTCCCTCGAGAAGCTCCGTCACGGCGTACGGAGCGCCGCGGAAGGTTCCCGTGTCGTGGATCGCGAGGATGCCCGGATGGTTCAACGCCGCGACCGCATGCGTCTCGCGCTGAAACCGCTCGAGGCTCTCGGCGTCGTCGACGGAGCTTTCCGGAAGCATCTTCAAGGCGACCTCGCGGCGCAGCCGCGTATCGCGCGCGCGATAGACCGTCCCCATCCCGCCTTTTCCGAGAGGCGCAACGATCTCGTACGGACCGATCTGTTCGCCGGCTTGCAGGGGCATTGGAAAGAGAAGGATACATGACGTGCGAATGAGGACTGAGGACTGGAGACTGCGGACTCAAATGGACGGCGCCAAGATGCGCCTCAACTTGAGCCACTTGAGTCCTCTGTCCTCAGTCCGGTCACCTATACTGCGCTCATGGACCTCTGGCTTCTCCGCCACGCGGCCGCTGAAGACCGCGCCGCGTCGGGCCGGGACGAAGACCGGGAGCTCACGCCCGAAGGCGTCAAGAGGGCCAAGGCGGTCGCCCGCGGGCTTGCCGCGCTGGAACCGAAGATCAAACTGGTGATCGCGTCGCCGTACCGCCGGGCGAGACAGACCGCCGAACCGGCGGTCGAGGCGCTCGGGCTTTCGCGGAAGCTCCGCGAATCGCGCGCGCTCGAACCCGATCGGGATCCCGAGGAGATCCTGGCCGAGGTCACGGCCGAAGACGCGGAGGCGGTGCTACTCGTCGGCCACATGCCCCACCTCGGAGCCCTGCTCGGCCATCTCGTGACGGGCGGCCGGATCGAGATCCCGATGAAGAAGGCGTCGGTTGCGCGCGTCGCTCTCGAGGGCCGGGGCCGAGGCGCCCTGCGCGCGCTGCTTCCGGCGGGCGTCCTGGAAGATCTGGGGCGTGCCGGGGTTCGATAGAATCCCGCGACCCGGCAAGGAGGAGCTCATGGGAAAAGTGGGACTCGGGTGTTTGGTCATCCTCATCGTCCTGGTGATCATCGTGGGTCTGTCGTTTGCGGGCACGTACAACCGTCTCGTGGGACTCGGGCAGGAGGTCGACAAGTCCTGGGCGGAGGTGGAGAACCAGTATCAGCGGCGCGCGGATCTCGTTCCGAATCTCGTGGCCACGGTTCAGGGCGCGGCGAGCTTCGAGAAGGAAACTTTGACCGCGGTCACCAACGCGCGCGCTTCCGTCGGCCGAGCGACCGTCGAGGCCGGCAAGGCGCCGACCGATCCCGCGGCTCTCGCGCAGTATGAAGCGGCCCAGAATCAACTCGGCGCCGCTCTGCAGAGGCTCCTCGTCGTTTCGGAGCGCTATCCGGATCTGAAGGCCAACGCGAGCTTCCGCGATCTCCAGGCGCAGCTGGAGGGTACCGAGAATCGGATCACGGTCGCCCGCGGACGCTTCAACGACTCCGCGCAGTCCTACAACACGGTGCTCAAACGCTTCCCGACGAACCTGCTCGCCGGAATGTTTGGCTTCAAGGAGCGGCCGTACTTCAAGGCCGTCACGCCGGGTGCGGAGAAGGCCCCGCCCGTGCAGTTCAACTTCGGCGCCCCGACCCCGGCGCCGGCCAAGTAGAGCGAGGCGAGAGCGGGTGACGGGGAGAATCGGTGGCGGGGGGACTCGGCCCTAACGTGAGTCGGAGCGCCGCGGCGGTGGTCGCGGCGCTCGTGGCCTCCGCTGTCCTCCTCGCGTCGTCGATCGACGACAAGGTCCCGGCGGCTCCCGACCGGTACGTCACGGACCGGGCGGGAGTCTTTTCGCCCGACCGCGCGGAAGCGCTCAATGCGCGGCTCGATCAGTTCGAGAGAGAGACCTCCGACCAGATTCTGGTCTGGATCGACCGGCGCATCCCTGAAGGGTTCACGCTCGAGGACTTCACCGTCCGTGCCGCGCAAAAGTGGCGCGTCGGCCAGAAGGGCAAGGACAACGGCGCCGTTCTGTTCGTGTTCGTCGATGACCGAAAGATGCGGATCGAGGTCGGCTACGGCCTCGAAGGCTCGCTGCCCGACGCGCTCGCCCACCGGATCCAGGAGGAGGAGATTCTGCCTCGGTTTCGCTCGGGTGATTACGCGGGCGGAATCGAGGCGGGCGTTTCCGGGATCACGGCGGCGATCAAAGGGGAGTACAAAGGAACCGGAAGGACGGTCGCCGACAGCCGGCGCAGGACCAGTTTTCCGATCAACAACTGCTTCGTCCTTCTTTTCATTCTGCTCTTCATCGTCGGACCGATGCTTTTTCGAGCGAGACGCGGAGTGGGGCGAACGTATGGCGGAGGCTGGTGGTCCGGCGGAGGCTGGGGCGGCGGGGGAGGAGGCGGCTTTTCGGGCGGAGGATTCTCCGGCGGCGGCGGGTCTTTTGGAGGAGGCGGCTCCTCGGGGAGCTGGTGAGCCATGATGCGCTTTCTCTCCCGGCTCGACCACACTCGCATCGCGGGCGCGATCGCCCGAGCGGAGCAGGGGACCTCCGGGCAGATCCGAGTGCACGTGACGCACCGCAAGCCGGACGACCTCGAGCAGCGGGCGCAGCGCCGCTTCGAGCTTCTCGGGATGACCGCCACCAAGAATCGCAACGGAGTGCTGATCTACATCGCGCCGAAAATTCATCGCTTTCGAATCCTTGGAGACGTCGGCGTCCACGAGAAATGCGGGGACGAATTCTGGAAGACGACCGCGGCCGCCATCGAGACTCACTTCCGCAAGGGCGAGTTCACCGAGGGCATCCTGGCGGGCGTCGAGCGGGCCGGAGCCGCCCTTGCGGAGCACTTTCCGAGGGAAGCCGGCAGCGTCAACGAGCTGCCAGACCAGGTCACAGAAGACTAGTGGAGAGTTGAGAATCGAGAATTGCGAACAGGCGGAATTGTTTCCTTTCCCCCTATTCACGATTCTCCAGCCTCCATTCTCAATCTGCGACTGAACCGCAAAGCCTTGACTTTTAAGCCGAAATCCTCATAATCCGCCGTTCTGCTTCTGGAGGTCTCATGTACGCCATCGTCCGCGCCGGGGGAAAACAACTGAAGGTCTCGCCGGGAGACATCGTCCGGATCGAGAAGCCTTCCGAGAAGGTCTCCAAGGGGCAGAAGCTTTCGCTCGACAGCGTGGTCTTTGCCGGAGAGGCCGGCAAGGAGCCGAAGGACCCCAAGAGCGTGACGGTCAAGGCGACCGTGCTTGCCGAGCGGCGAAGCCGAAAGGTTCTCGTCTTCAAGAAGAAGCGGACCAAGCAGTACCGCCGGACGAAGGGGCACCGGCAGAATCTCGTCGAGATCCGCATCGACGCGATCGAGTAGCGAGGGAAATTCTCATGGCACACAAGAAAGGTCAGGGTTCTTCCCGCAACGGCCGGGACTCGAACTCCCAGAGGCTCGGCGTCAAGCGTTTTGCCGGCCAGCTCGTGACCGGCGGCTCGATCCTCGTCCGGCAGCGCGGCACGAAGTTCTTCCCGGGCGAGAACGTTGGACGCGGCAAGGACGACACGCTCTTCGCCAAGATCGCCGGTGTCGTCCGCTACCGCGACCGCGGCCGCATGGGCAACGAGATCTCGATCGAGCCGGTCGCGCAGTAGCCGGCGTCGATCAGCCAAGCCTTATCCCTTGCTCTCAGCTGAGAGCTGATAGCTGAGAGCTGACAGCTCGTCATGTTCATCGACTCGGCGGAGATCCGCGTCCGGGGCGGCGGCGGCGGAAACGGCTGCGTCGCCTTTCGGCGCGAGAAGTTCGTTCCTCGCGGCGGTCCTTCCGGAGGCGACGGCGGCCACGGCGGCTCGGTCTACGCGGTCGCGGATCCCTCCTTCAACACGCTCTACCACCTGAGGCATCAGAACCTGTACCGCGCCGGCCGCGGCCAGCACGGGATGGGCTCCAACCGACACGGCGCCAACGGCGAGGACGTGACGGTTCACCTCCCTCTCGGATCGGTTCTCGTCGATGCGGACACGGGCGAGCGCCTCGCGGATCTGGTTCACGCGGGAGAGCGCGTGCGGCTCGCGGCCGGAG
>DATDNV010000582.1:0-4782 GCA_036518075.1 Thermoanaerobaculia bacterium | reverse complement strand
GAATGCCTGTTACGCCTGTCACCCGCAAGGAAGGTCCGAATGAGAAGAGCCGTCGGCCGCCTTCCCGGTCTCGTTTTCGCGGGGATTCTGCTCACGTCGATCGGAGCGAAGGCCCAGAGTACTCCGGGGTTCGGGAGAGTCTCGCTCTTTGGCTACTGGAGCCGTTACGAGTCGGGCGACCCCTTGGGCTCGTCGTTCACGACGGGCGATGTCGTCGCCAGCGTGACGCTTCGCTCGGACGTGCCGGAGCGCAACGGTTTCGAGTACGCCGTGGACATGCGGGGCTCATCCACGTCGGTGACGGGGGCGGATCAGATTCAGCGCTTCTACCTGTACGACGCATACGTCGGAACTCGAACCTACGGCGGAGTGGTTGGTCTTCGCCTCGGGCAGATGTGGCTGAACGACCTCGGAGGCCTGGGCTCTTTGGGCGGCGGCTTGCTCGAGATCCATCCGGCTGTCGAGAGCAAGCTCGGACATCCGCGGATCGGGCTCTTCGGCGGCCTCGAGCCCGAGAACTTCGAGGCCGGCTATGTCAGTGGAGTTCGCAAATACGGCGGGTACGTCGCGCTCGACGGAGAGGGCGCGCGCCGCCACGTTTTGGGCTACGTCACGATCCGCAACGGCTCCTTGACCGAGCGCTCCGTCATCACCATGACGAACTTCATTCCGGTGGGTCAGAAGTTCTTCCTCTACCAGGCGCTCGAGTACGACCTGGTCGGCCCGGCGGGACTCGACGAAGGCAAGGGGCTCAACTACTTCTTCGCGACCGCGCGATACCAGCCCATACCGCTGATCGAGTTTCAGGGCACCTACCACCATGGCCGCTCGATCGACACCCGCACGATCACGGACGATGAGCGCAACGGCCGGCCCGTCGATACCCGGACGCTGCAGGGATTCCTCTTCGAGGCGGCGAGTGGACGGATCACCCTTCAGCCGGTCAGAGGTCTTCGCATCTACGGGGGCTACGAGCGCGACCGCAACAACGAGAACGACGTTCCCAGCAAGCGTCTGTTCGGCGGTCTCTACTATTCCAATCTCTTCAAGAGCGGATTCGACTTGTCGGTCGCGGGTTTCCACACCGACAGCCCCAACGGCGCCACCGGAACCTACAACTCCTTCTATGCGTCGCTCGGGAAGAGCCTGGGCAGCACCGTGTATCTCACCGCCGAGTACGCCTCGTTTCTCTCCATCCTTCAGCTGACGCCCGTCGGCGGCGTGCAAGTCGAGAATCTTCCCCGCAGCCGCCGGTACTCCCTCTCGGGACTCATCCGCCTCACCCGATCACTGTCGCTCCTGGTCTCGGGCGAACGAACCTGGCAGGATCCTTCGGTGGAAACGCGTGCGACAGCCGGACTGACGTATCGGTTCTAGTTCGGTTTGGCTCGGTGTCGCGCCATCCAGAGAACGAGACCGAGGCCCGACCAGAGACCGAAGGCGATCCACTCGGCGCGGCTAAAGCTGCCGGGGATTCCGGGCAGAACCTTCATCGCGATGATGGCGAGAGATACCGCCGCGCCCAGGAGCGCCGCGCGCGAGCCTGTCCGCGCGGGGCGACCGCGTCGATGCGCCAGGAAGGCCATGCAGGTCGAGCACCACCCGACCCCCACAGCGAGCGAGCCGACTTCGGTCACCGGAACGAGCAGCGCGTCCCCGAGGAAGGTCGCTCCGATCGTGATGAGCGCCATCAGGAGAATCGCGTGGCTCGGAGTTCCGCGGATCGCGTCCACGCGGCCGAGCGATTCGTGCACGAGCCCTCTCCGGCCGAGCCCATGCAGGAGCCTCGTCGCAGCGACGAAATTGCCGTTGAAGATCTTGATGAGCGAAAGAAAGGCAGCGAAGAGGATGACCTGAGCCACCAAGTGCGAGGAGAATGCCCTCTCGAACGCGGCCTCCGTCCCGAGGTGTCCCGCGACGAGACTCTTCCAGGGAAAGACGAGGGAGACCGCGGCGACGATCACCGCGTAGAAGAGAAAGCCGACGGTGAGCGAAGCCGTGATCGCGTGCCCGAAGTGGCGCGGTTCGAATCCCGGGCGGGCTTCTTCCGATTCCTTTCCCACCGACTCGAAGCCCGTCAGAAAGTAGGGGACGACCTGGAGCACGAAGAGCACTGAAAGTAGCGCGCCGGAGACGCCGGGACGCGCGAAGAGCGGCGGCAGATTCGCTGCCTCGCCTCGAGCGAAGCCCAGAGCGGTGAAGATCGCGAAGAGAGCGAGCAGACCGAACGTCAGGACGTCCTGAACGAGACCGCTCAATCGAATTCCACGGCGGTTGACGCTGGCGATGCCGATCGTCAGGAGAATTCCGGCGGCGAGGCGAGGCAGGTAGATGGTTTTGCCGGCGACCACGTAGAGGCCAATGCGGTTCATGCCGGGGAAGACGCGGGCAAGGAGATTACCCACCGCGACCGACTCCCACGGGCACACGATCGCGTAGGCCAGAACCATCGTCCACGCGGCGGCAAACGCCACCGGCGGAGGAAAGACCCCCTCGGCGTACGCGATTTCCCCGCCGGCGTCGGGGATTTGCTCGACGAGTCTTCCGTACGTGCGCGCGACGGGGAGGAGCAACAGACCGCCGAGGAGGAACGCGAGGCACGCGCCCGCCGGCCCGCCGCGTCCGAGCCAGTCGTCGATCAGGACGACCCAGCCCACACCCACCATCGTGCCGAAGCCGAAGGTGAAGTACTCGATCCCGGAGAGCCTGCGGGAGAGCTCCTGCGTCTGGCGGTTGATGGGCTAGTCTAGCTCGCCATGGCCAGTCGCCGCCGGGTTGGGACACGCCGCTCGGTGCGGCCGCTCTCGCGGCGCACCGACCCGTTCGCCGAGTCGGTCATCCGCGAGATGACCCGCGTCGGGGAGAAGGTCGGCGGCATCAACCTCGCACAGGGACTTCCGGACTTCGAGCCGCCACCCGAGCTCGCCTCGGCGCTTCGGCGCGCGGTCGAGAGACCCGGCAGCCACCAGTACACGTTTCCGTGGGGTACCGCCGCCTTTCGCGAAGCGATTGCGAAGAAATGTTCTCGCTTCAACGGCTTTTCGCCGGACCCCGATCGCGAGATCACCGTCACCTGCGGAGTCTCCGAGGCGGCCGTGGCGGCGATCTTCGCGCTGACCGAACCGGGCGACGAGGTCGTCATCCTCGAGCCCTGGTACGAAAACTACGTGCCCGCATGCGTGCTTGCCGGAGTCCGTCCGCGATTCGTACCCCTGGAGGAGCCCGAGTTTCGTCTCGATGCGGATCGGCTCGCGCGCGCGTTCAACCGCAAGACCCGCTTGATCCTCGTCAACACTCCGGGAAACCCGTCGGGGCGCGTGTTTCGGAAAGACGAGCTCACGGAAATCGCCCGGCTCTGCGCGCGTCACGGAGTCGTTGCCGTCGTCGACGAGATCTATGAGCACATCTGGTCGGAAGGCCATTGGCACCTCTCGCTCGCGTCGCTGCCCGGAATGCGAGACCGGACGGTGACGATCTCGGGGCTGGGCAAGACCTACGCCGTCACGGGATGGCGCGTCGGCTGGGCGGTCGCTGCGCCGAAGCTCTCGGCCCTCATTCGCAAGGTCCACGATTACCTGACGATTTGCGCGCCCGCCCCTTTTCAGGAGGCGGGATGCACGGCGCTCGAACTGCCGGAGAGTTACTACGAGACTCTTCGGGCGACGTACGCCCGGAGGCGGACGATTCTTCTCGAGGCCCTCGCTCGCTCGGGCCTCGCGTTCGCTCCTCCCGAAGGGGCCTATTACGTGATGGCGGACGCGCGGTCGCTCGGCTGGCGGGACGATCGTGCGTTCGTCGATTTCCTGATCCGCCGGGTCGGCGTCGTGGCGGTGCCCGGGTCCTCGTTCTACGCAGGCGCCGGCGGCCGGACTCGCGCGAGATTCAACTTTGCCAAGCGCGAAGAGACGCTCCACGAAGCGGCCAAGCGCTTGACAACCGCGGACCTGCGAGCGCCCAAACGCCGTAGTCCCTAGTCCGTAGTCCCTGGTCCCTAGTCGTCATAGCGGAGGGTTTGCTGTGCTAGAGGAAGGGCAAGGACTAAGGACTAGGTGGCACAGCAGAACTAGGGACTAAGGACTGGAAGTCTTATCGAGGCAGCCGCGCTTTCGGGATCTTGACCAGCACCGTGTATTGCGGATCGACGATCTCGACGATCGGCGCCTGGGCGTTTTGCGAGACGAACTGATACGCGTCCATCTCCGACAACCCGGTTTTCTCGCGAACCCACTGGACCATGTCCTTGAAGGCGATGCGCGCCGCGTCTTCGAGCGGACGCGCCGCGCCGACCGACATCATCCAGTCCGAATTCTCGATCCGCGGCCAGGGAGTCTCGCGCTTCTTGATCAGATCGACGGTGACCTCGACGTTCATCGCGCCCTCGATCGCGGTTCCGATGATCTCTCCTTCGCCCATCGCATAGTGACCGTCGCCAAAGGAGAGGAGCGCACCGGGGACGCGCACCTGCAAGAAGACGGTGTTGCCCGCGCGCACTTCCGGGCAATCCATGTTTCCTCCGAAATTGTCCGGCACGATCGTCGAGCGCACCTCGCCGCCGGAGGGAGCCACCCCCAGGCAGCCGAGAAAGGGAGCGAGCCCCACCTCCCACGAGCGTTTCCCGTCCTGCGACTGGGCGCGGGCGACTCCGCGGGCGCGGTCGATCCGATAGAACCAGACCGTTTCCGGAAGCTCCGGCCCCAGCATCGCCGTGCGATCCGTTCCGTTCAATGCCCCGAATCCCGGAAACGAGGACGAGATGCCGTAATCCCGCGCGGGCTCCAGCTT
>DATDNV010000581.1:0-5477 GCA_036518075.1 Thermoanaerobaculia bacterium | reverse complement strand
CTGCTCGCGCGGTCGGGCTTTAGGAAGATCGCGTTCTTCGGGGGCTTCGACCGGCGTCCCTACGACTACGTCTCGGGCGAGACGATCGTCGTGGCCTCGCCGGACGCTGGCTGACCTCGACCGAGCTACCGCGTCAGGACGTCGGCAACCCCGAAGACCGCGAGGACCAGCGACACGAACCCGTTGGCCGTGAAAAAAGCGGCATCGATGCGCGAGAGGTCTCCTGGCTTCACGATTGCGTGCTGGTAGACCAGCGCGACGGCGGTGACGAGGACGCCGGCGGCGAAAATCCAGCCGCCGCCCGACAGCCTCCAGGCCACGGCGAGAAGGGCGAGCATTCCCGCGTGAAGCACTCCGGACACCCAGAGCGCGGCGGTCCTGCCCCAGCGCGCGGGCAGTGACTGCAGGCCGACGCGGCGGTCGTGTTCTTCGTCCTGAAGGGCATAAAGGATGTCGAAACCGGCCGTCCAGAGCAGAACGGCCAGTCCGAGAACGACGGGAAGAAGCGCGATCGATCCGGTGACGGCGATCCACGCGCCGATGGGAGCGAGCGCGAGGCAGAGTCCCAGCGCGGCGTGGGAGAGCCAGGTAAATCTCTTGGTGTAGGAGTACAGCAGGAGCAGGCCCGCGGCCACCGGCGACAGCAGCAGCGTCATCCGATTGAGGCTCGCTGCGGCGGCGAAAAAGAGAAGCAGCGCGCAGGCCAGGAACAGCCGTACGTAAGTCACGGAGAGAGCGCCCGTCGGTAGAGCGCGATTCGATGTTCGGGGATTGGCCGCGTCGATGTGGCGGTCGGCCAGCCGGTTATGAGCCATGGCCGCGCTGCGCGCGCCGATCATCGCGAGGAGGATCTTGACGGTCGTCGATAACGGGGGGAGTCCGCCCGCGGCGAGCACCGCCGAAAGCAGAGCGAACGGAAGAGCGAAGATCGTGTGCGAAAACTTGATCATCTCGAGGGTCGTCGCGAAGGAGCGGCCGACCGCCGAGGACGATCTCACCGGCGAGGCCGCCGGGGCTTGCCGCCCGTCCAACGGAAGTCCTCTCCGGGCGCCGTGAGTCCCAGCCAGCGGGCAGCGCGCGCGCAATAGGCGTCGAGGAACCGCTCGGGCGAAGGAGCGGCGATGTAGAAAGCGGGCGAGGGGGGCAGGACGACCGCTCCTGCCTTCGTCGCTCGCTGCATGTTCTCGATGTGGATCAGGGAGTACGGCGATTCTCGGAACGCCAGGACGAGGGTGCGCCGTTCCTTGAGCATCACGTCCGCGCAGCGCTGCAAGAGGTCCCGCGACACGCCCTGAGCAATCGCTCCGAGCGTCCCCGCGCTGCACGGGATCACGATCATTCCCGTCGTGGGGTAGGAGCCGGACGCAATCGAGGCTCCCACGTCGGAATTCTTCTCCACTTCGATGCGCGCAGCGGCCGAGCTGCTGATGGCGAGGCGCGCCACCCACTTCTTCGGCGAGAGGATCTTTCGATCGATTTCCTGCCGCGCGACCTCGAGGCTCGCTTCCGAAAAGATCAGGTGAAGCCTCTGTAGCTCTGGGGCCTGGACCGCGAGCTCGACGAACCGGCGCGCAAGCTGAGCCCCCGAGGCGCCGGAGATGCCGACGACGATTTCCTGTAACACGGCGGGAGTCTATCGCCCGGCCGCCGGTGCCAAGACTTTCTCCACCTGTCCGCGAAGTTGGCAGAAGAAAGAAAGGCCCTCGCGCGCAAGCTCTTGGGCGGCCGACCCGCTGGAGAGTGTGAATCCCTTTGGTCGTCGAGTTCGTGCCGCACGACCGGCAGTCGATCGCACAACCCTCTGACGGTCCGCTCGTTATCCATTCGCGCTCCCTTCGGCACGTCCCTCGCGAAGTGCGACTCGAAAGAAAGGAGGTGCCGATGGAGAACGCCTGATCGCAGAGACCCGATGAGGACAAATCACGAAACCTGAACTGAAACCGAATTTCCAAAGCGAGGAATCGAACATGAATCTTCGAATCGCACGGATTCCCATCATCACCATCCTGGCCCTGTTCCCCGCGCTCGCGGCGACCGCAAGCGATGTCGGCGAAACCAGCGGCAAGAAGGTCAACATCAATCAGGCATCGGCCACGCAGATCGCTCTGCTCCCGCGCGTCGGCGCCAAGCAGGCGGAGCGGATCGTCGAATACCGAAAGGCACACGGCCAGTTCGCGCAAGCCGAAGAGCTCATGGAGGTCAAAGGAGTCGGCGAGAAGCTCTTCGGGCAGTTGAAGCCTTACGTAGCGCTCTCCGGACCGACGACACTGACCGCGAAGGTTTCCTCCCGCGGCACCCGAGGAGGCCCGACGACCAGGAAGGCGGCTTCCAAGTCGGCCTCGAGCTCCGCGGCGACTGCCGCTTCTTCGGCAGGCAGCACGCGGTGAATCTCGTGCGCGGGAGATCGCTGAGTCTCTTTTCGCCTCCTCTGGGCCGGAGAACTTGCGGTTCTCCGTGCCCCCCACCACCTGCCCGGGGCCGCTCTGGCGGCCCCGGGTCTCGCCTTGCGGTCGGTGCGACTCTGGCGGACGCGCTGGCCGTCGTCGCGATCGCGAGCGCCTCTGCGGCGGCCGCTGCGCCTTCGGTCAAGAACCTTCAGGAGGCGGTGGCCATCCGATCGGCGGCGAGTCAGGTCACCGCCGCCTTCTTCCGAGCTCGGGCTTACGCGATTGCGCGCGGCGTCTACGTCGGCTTGAAGTTTCGGCGCAACGGGAATTCCTACGAATGGACTCTGTATCAGGACGGCAACGGGAACGGCATTCGAACGGCCGAGATCGCTCGAGGAGTGGACCGGCCCGTCGGCGTCTACTATCCGTGGAATCGAAACGACGTCAGGCCGGGAATCCTCGTCGGTCAGCCGGTTCCCGATCCCTCGAGCTTCGGATCGCTCGACAATCCCGACGATCCGATCCGATTCAACAGTTCGGACATCTGTTCCTTTTCGCCGCAGGGTGAATCGACTCCCGGTTCGGTCTATCTCTGGGATGGGCACGATCGGATGGCCGTCGTTCGCGTGTACGGCCGATCGGCGAAAGTCCGCACGCTCTATTACCGCCGCGGCGAATCGGATTGGAAGCCATGAGAGACGTTGTCGAAGAGGTCACATCCGATCCCAGGGATACGGCGGCGGCCGCGCCGACCGCGCGCGAGCGATTCGAGGCCAGCGCGCGAAAGATCGCAAGGACCGCCGAGACGCTCGAATGCCGGCGATGGGATTGGTGTCGGGAGACGTACGATGCCGTCCCTTTCGGCCTGAAGCGAAGGATTCCCACGGGGATTCTTCTGCGTGAGGGGGAAAGACGAGAGATTCATCCGGCGAGTGAGGAGCAAGCATTGGCTCGAATCCGAAGCGCCTGCTTCGAGCTGGCCCGGCGTCTCTTGAAGGAGATGATCGAAATCGACGCGGAGCTCGCCCGGCTCCCCGAAACGACCGAAGGGGCGGCGAAGCGTTAGCTGGTCTCGGCCGGGAAGACCATGTCCGAAGGGAGGGCCGGGTCCTTCTGGCGGCGCAGGGCGTAGAGCTTCGCGTAGGAGTAGGGGATCGCCTCGGAGGAGTCGAGCTCGAGAGCGGAGACCACGCGGCGAATCTGGATCGGATCGCCTTCGATCTCGACGAAGTCCCCGATCGGCGTCTGATCGAGCGCGATGACGCAATCTTCGAGCTTCCATTCTTCGCGCCGTTTCTCGTACCGAAACTGCCTCGTCAGTCCCAGTCCCGCGAGAATCGCTTCGACCGCGTCGCCGTCGGTGATGGACGTCTCGTGTTCCCGCCGCCGCTTGACCCCGGACTCGAATCGGGCGGGCCCCTTGAAAGTCAGAATCGTCCCGTTGTTTACGCGTCGGAGCCGCAGCGTGCATCCCGAGGACGCGAGCCGACTCTGGGAGTCGTCGTAGAGGTCATTCGATTCGAAGTGCAGGGGGGAGACGGCGGCGCCGCCTCGCTCGCGAAGCTTTCGTCGGACCGCATCGAGATCGCGGCTTGGCAGCTTGAGTTCGATCTCGTCTCGGTTGCCGGAAGGCGAGGCGGCGGAGGTCACGAAAGAAGCTGCCGGGCGATCTCCTGCGCGCGCTTGCCGTCGACCCGTCCTCGATGCCGCGCCATGACTTCCTTCATCAGGGGGCCAACGTCGCGCGCGGCGGTGAAGCCCTTTTCGGCGACGATCGCTCGGATGGCGGATTCGAGCTCCTGGTCGGACATGCCTTGCGGCAGATAGCCTTCGAGGATCTGGAGCTCCGCTTTCTCCGCCTCGACCAGGTCCGGACGCCCGCCCTTTTCGTACTGCTCGATCGAATCCTTGCGCTGCTTGACGGCCCTCCGCACGGCAGCCTCGACATCCTGCGGCGTGAGCTCGCGACCGGCCTGGATGCGCTCGTTCTTGAGCGCGGCGATCAGTAGCCGCAGGGTGGCGACCTTTCGCTTGTCGCCCGCCTTCAAGGCTTTCTTGAGATCGTCTTCGAAGCCGAATTGCACTTCGATGAGGCTATCACCGCCCCCAGCGCGGCGCGTCTCTGGCGGGAAGGGCGGCCCGCCTAGAATGATCGCCGTGAACCGATTTCTCGTCGGCACCGCCGGGCACATCGACCACGGCAAGACCGCGCTCGTCAAGGCGCTGACCGGGATCGACGCGGACCGGCTGCCGGAAGAGAAGAAGCGCGGGATCACGATTGATCTCGGATTCGCGCACGCGGAGTGGGAGGGGGTGCGAGTCTCGTTCGTCGATGTCCCCGGACACGAGCGGTTCGTCAAGAACATGCTCGCGGGAGCCGGCGGCATCGACGCGGTCCTCCTGGTCGTGGCCGCCGACGAATCGGTCATGCCCCAAACGCGGGAGCACTTCGAGATCGTTCGTCTGCTCGGGATTTCTCGCGGCGTCATCGCGATCACAAAAACCGACCGTGTCGCAGAAGAGCTGGTTGCGGTCACGCGCTCCGACGTGTCCGATCTGATCGCGGGTTCGTTTCTGGAAAAGGCGCGGATCGTGCCGGTCTCGTCGCGAACCGGGGAGGGGCTCGCGGCGCTGCAGCGCGCGCTTGTCCAGGTCGTGGCCGGCGAGGACGCCTCGGCGCGGGAGTCGCGCGGTGTCCGCCTTCCGATCGACCGCGCATTCTTGATCGCGGGTTTCGGTCCGGTCGTCACCGGCAGCCTGGTTTCGGGAACGGTTTCACGGGAGCAGAAGCTGGAAATCCTCCCGCGGCGGACACTCGTTCGCGTGCGCCGGCTCGAGGTCCACGGGCGTGAAACGGCGGAAGCGCGCGCCGGCGAGCGCGTAAGCGCCAATCTCGCGGGAGTGGAGCTTCCGGAGCTCAAGCGCGGCCTCGTCCTGGCGACGCCCGGCGCTTTTGCGACGACCTCCCTCCTCACCGTACGGCTGGAGCTCCTCGAGAGCGCGCCGACGCTCGCCAATGGCTCGCGGCTCTCCATCCACCATTTCTCCTCGGAGACCCAGGCGCGCGTGCGGATCCTCGGGCGCTCGGAG
>DATDNV010000580.1:0-3594 GCA_036518075.1 Thermoanaerobaculia bacterium | reverse complement strand
GAGGTCCTGCACCGGGTGCACCTCGATCGCCTTCCGCACGTCCTCCGTGAGGTCGGCGAGGTCCACCTCGTTCTCCTTCGGGATCGCGAACTCCTTGATGCCGGCGCGCACGGCGCCGAGCAGCTTCTCCTTGAGCCCGCCGATCGGCAGCACTCGTCCCGAGATGGTGACCTCGCCCGTCATCGCGACGTCGTTGCGCACAGGCCGCTTCGAAAGCGCGGACACGACGGCCGACGCCATCGCAATGCCCGCGGACGGCCCGTCCTTCGGGATCGCGCCTGCCGGAACGTGGATGTGCAGGTCGCGCTCGAAGTCGCGCTCGTCGATGCCGAGCCACGCGGCGTGCGACCGCGCGTACGTCCAGGCGGCGCGCGCCGACTCCTTCATGACGTCGCCGAGCTGGCCGGTGAGGATGAGGTCGCCCTTGCCCCTCATGAGCGAGGCCTCGACGAACATGATGTCGCCGCCGGCCGGCGTGTAATACATGCCGGTCGCGACGCCGACCTGGTCTTCGCGCGCCATCTTCTCCGGATGGACGCGGGGTCTGCCGAGAAGCGGCCGCACGTCTGGCCGATCGACGTTTGCTTTGTCGATCTCCCGCGCCGCCACGCGCCGCGCGATCTTGCGAGCGAGCTTCCCGAGCTCTCGCTCGAGCTGCCGCACTCCCGATTCGTGCGTGTAACTCGCGATCACTTCCACGATCGCCTCGTCCGTCAAGACGAGCTGCCCCGGCTGCAAGCTGTTTTCCCCGAGCTGACGGGGCACCAGATAGCTCTTGGCGATCGCGAGCTTCTCCTCCTCGGTGTAGCCGGCGAAGTTCACCGTCTCCATGCGGTCGAGCAGCGGAATCGGGATGTGCTGGATGAAGTTCGCGGTCGCGATGAACAGCACCTCCGACAGGTCGAACGGAACGCCCATGTAGTGGTCGGTGAAGCTGTCGTTCTGCGCCGGGTCGAGCACCTCGAGCAGCGCCGAAGCGGGATCGCCCTGGAACGACACTCCCAGCTTGTCGACCTCGTCGAGAAGGAACACGGGGTTCTTTGTGCCGGCCTGCTTCATCCCCTGAAGAATCCGCCCCGGCATCGCGCCGATGTAGGTGCGCCGGTGGCCGCGGATGTCGGCTTCGTCGCGCGCGCCGCCCAGGGAAATCCGGACGTACTTGCGTCCCATCGCCCGCGCGATCGATTTTGCAATCGACGTCTTGCCGACGCCCGGCGGGCCGACAAAGAGGAGGATCCGGCCTCCTTTGCCGCGCGCCGTCTCCGGCTTCTCGCCGTCCTTGACGGCGGCGGACCTGGCCGGCTCGCCCGCGGCGTTCGCCTGGGGCTTCTCCTTTTCGCCGGCCTGAGAGAGCTGCCGCACCGCCAGAAACTCGAGGATCCGGTCCTTGACGTCCCTCAACCCGTAGTGATCCTCGTCGAGGATGCGCGCCGCTTTCTGAACGTCGAGGTCGTCCTGACTCTCTTCGTTCCAGGGCAGCTCGGCGATGGTCTCGAGATAGGTCCGGATGACCTGCGACTCCATCGACTCGCGTCCGGTCCGCGTCAGGCGCCCCCACTCGCGTTCGACTTCCTTCCGAGCCTCTTCGGGAAGCTTCAGCGAGTCGAGCTTGACCTTGAGCTCCTTGAGCGATTCGTCATCGGACCCTTCGCCTTCGCCGAGCTCCTTCTGGATGGCCTTCATCTGCTCGCGCAGGTACATCTCGCGCTGGCGTCCGCCGAGTTCTTCCTTGACCTTCGACTGAATGTCCTCCTGCACGGAGAGGACGTCGATCTGTTTCTGCACGTGGACGAGGACCCGCCGCAGGCGGTCTTCGACCGACAGGGTCTCGAGCAACGCCTGTCTCTCCGCGAACGGAATGTCGATGTATCCCGCGACGACGTCGGCCAGGCGGCCGGGCTCATCGACCTCGGCGAGGACCTGCTCGACCGTCTCGTCGGGCAGACCCAGCTTGCGGCCGAGCTCCGCGGCCCGCTCCCGCGCCTCCCGGTAGAGAGCCACGAAGGCGGAATCCCGCGAATCGAGCGGGAGCATCTCTCGCGCCGTCTGCACGGCCGCTTCGAGGTATCCGTTCTTCGAGCTGATCTTCAGCGCGATTCCCCTCGACTTTCCCTCGAGGACCAGACGCACCCCGCCCAGGCCGCGCTGGATCGACCCGATCGTCGCGATCGTGCCGATCGTGAACAGCCCTTCCGCGCTGACGTTTTCCGAGTCCTGTCTCTGAGCCACCGCGAACACGCGGCGCTCCGGCGTACTCAAGGCCGCTTCGATCGCGCGCAGCGTCCCCGGCCGGCCGGCCCCAATGGGAAATCCGACGCCCGGCAAGAGCACCGAGTTGCGCATCGGTACGACCGGAAGATTCAGCGTTTCCGACATTCTTGACCTCTTTGGCGGCCGATCTGCCATCGGCCGTCCTTCCATTCAAAATACGGGCCTGCCCGCCCAAAGGGTTCCAGTTGGGTGCCCGGCAAGCGCTTCGTCTGCTTGCACATCCGCCGCTCGGGCGAAAAGAACGGGAGTTCTCCAAACGAGATAACAAAGGGGTATTCCCGAGAGCGGCGCGGAGAGGTCTCGAAGAATTTCGGGCGGGTCCTGCCGCCGGCCACCTCGCGTGAACGGGCCGCGCCGGTCGCCTCGCGACCAGGCGGCCGGAAATCTTCTAAACGAGAGCTGGGCCGGTCTCGAGCGCGGTTCCGTTGGAAAAGTGAATTGGCCCGCGCAGCGGCCCGGTTCAGATGCCCCTCCGCGCGCGCGAGAGGCCTTCGTCCGGCGTCACCGACAGGCGGCGCGGCAGTCGCTTCGCGACCGGCGTCGCGAAATTTTCTAGACGAGAGCTTGGTCCGACTCGAGCGCTCCCGGTCAGAAAGTTAATTGGCCCGCGCAGCGGGCCGGTTCAGTTGTCCCTCTCGGATGGCGCACCCAACGAATCGCCTCTCGATCATGTGCGGCTGCGCCGTCCGAGCGGAGCGGCGGCCAGATTCGTCTCAAAGCTCCTGAGGCCGCCGCGGTGCCGCGAGGGAGATGCCCGCGAGCGAGGCTCTTACTTTCCCACCACTCGCACCGCCGCGGTCGATCCAGGCACCTTGTCTCCCGGAAGCGGCTCGGCGCGCCCGCCCAGGCAGGTTGCGAGAAAGGCCTCCGCCCGCGCGTTGAAGTCGATGCGGTTCTCGGGCCGCGCAAAGCCGTGTCCTTCGTCGGAGTAGACGACGTAGGTCACCTTTCCGTTGTTTTTCTCGATCGCGGAGACGATCTGCTCCGACTCCGCCTGGTTGACGCGAGGATCGTTGGCTCCCTGCCCGATCAGCAGAGGCCGCACGATCTTGTCGGCGCGAAACAGCGGCGAGGCGTTATGGACGAGCTCGGCGTCCTTCGGGTCGTCGACGTTGCCCATCCGCAAGTCGAACATCGAGCGAATCGGCTTCCAGTAGGGAGGGATCGATGAAATCAGGGTCTTCAGGTTCGACGGTCCGACGATGTCGACTGCGCACCGGAACACGTCGGGCGTGAAGGCCGCGCCGACGAGCGCCGCATAGCCGCCGTAGGAGCCGCCAAAGATCCCGACCCGCTCTCGGTCCGCGTACCCGAGGTCGACCA
>DATDNV010000579.1:0-2140 GCA_036518075.1 Thermoanaerobaculia bacterium | reverse complement strand
GAAGCTACGTGTCCGAAAATGTGTCCGAATGCGGCACCGAGCAATTCCTCACATTTCCTCACATGACGAAAAACGACGGTCGGCAGAACCTCGCGAATTGCTAGGAAATCTCGAGGGTCAATTCTCGATGGATTGGTTTTTGCTTGGTTTTGTTTGGTCGGGACGCCGGGATTCGAACCCGGGACCCCCTGAACCCCATTCAGGTACGCTACCAGACTGCGCCACGTCCCGACCGGTCGAGGGATTTGAACAGGAAGGTGAGTCGGAGTCAAACGAGGCGAAGCCGCCGGGACCCGCTCGCTACTTGCGTCGTCCTCGATCCAGGATCTTGACGATCTCTTTCAGCTCGCGCACGACCTTCTTGCGATCGATCGAATCGGCGGAGTGAGCCACCGCCTTCGCCACGGGCTCCGCGAGAAATGTCGCGACTGCGGAATCCGACGCGGAGGCCGCCGCCGCGGACGCCGCGCGCGCAGGCTCCTTCGCCTTTCTCTGCTCGGCTGGAGGCGGGGCCTTCTGCCCGTCGTCGAACCGGCCCTCCGAGACTTCCGCGTCGAGCCGCTTCTTGGCGCCCGCCACCGTGAACCCTTCGTCGTAGAGAAGCTCGCGGATGCGCGCGATGATCTTGACGTCGCGCTGCGAGTATTGCCGCGCCGCGCTCTTCTCCTTTCCCTCGGAGAGAACCGGAAACTCCGTCTCCCAGTAGCGCAGCACGTATGGCGCGACCTCGGCGATCTTGCAGGCCTCGGCCGCTTTGTAGAATTCCTGTGCCATCTGACGCGTACTCTAACTCCGGACAGCGGTGGAAGGAATGCTAAGTCCCTGGTCCCTAGTCGGGAGTTGGGCTCGGGCCTCGACTAGGGAAAAAGGACCAAGCTCTGGGGACTGAAATCCTCACCGCTTCTTCTTTCCCCTCCTGCCTTCGATGCGTCGCTCTTTCCTCGACCTCTCCCTGACGGAAATCCGAATGGGCGATCCGGAGAAATCGGCCGCCTCCCGAATGATGTTCTCGATGCGCCGCACCTCGGAAAAGTGCAGCCGCTCCTCGTGGTTCGCGACCAGTGTGAAGGTCGGCGGGCTCGCACCCGTTTGCGCCACGTAGTAGACGGTCAGCCGCTTCCCGGAGGACGTCCGGGGCGGTTTGTCGCGGACTGCCCTTCCCAGGACGCGGTTGAGCTCCCCGGTCGAGAGGCGGCGCCGGCGATTCGCGGCCACTCTCAACGCCTCGTCGAGAACGCGGGTGACGCCGCGGTGAGTCTTTGCCGAGACCAGGAGCAGCGGAGCGTGCCGGGCAAACGGGATCGCTTCGGCGACCTCCAGGCGGAACTCCCGAGCCGACGCTTCCCCCTCCTTGCCCGGCCGCGTTGCCAGATCCCACTTGTTCGCAAGAAGAACGAGGCCCTTGCCGGCGTCGTTGGCGTAGGACGCCACGGCCGCGTCCTGCGCCGAGATCGCCGCGCTCGCGTCGAGCACGAGGAGCGCGACGTCGCACCCATCGATCTTCTTGCGGGCCTGAACCACCGAAAGCACTTCCGGGCCTTGTTCCGTTCGGCTCTTCCGTCGGATCCCCGCCGTGTCGACGAGGCGAATCACTCTCCCGCCGTGCTCGATCCGGGCGTCGACCGCGTCCCGGGTCGTTCCCGCCACCTCCGAGACGATCGCTCGGTCCTCGCCGAGGAGCGCGTTGACGAGCGACGACTTGCCGACATTGGGGCGGCCGACCACAGCGAGGGCGATCTCTCTCAAGTCGGTTGCGGAATCAGCCGGCGAGTCCGACGGCTCCGCCGCAGGCAGCCGCTGCGCGATCGCGTCGTTGAGCTCGTCGATGCCGATCGCATGCTCTGCCGAAACGCCATAGACCTCCGGAAACCCGAGCTCCCATGCCTCCACTTCCCCGGCGCTGCCCTCCTTCCGGTCGATCTTGTTCGGGACGACGATCGTCTCGCGGCTCGACTTGCGCGCGATATCCGCGGCTGCCCGGTCGCCGGAGAGAACGCCGGCGGAGGCGTCGGTGACGAGCAGGACGAGATCCGCCTTTCGGATCGCGGCGGCTGCGCTTTCGCGCACCGCCTTTGGGATCGCCTCGCTCCCTTCCGGATCGAAGCCGCCGGTATCGAGAAGCCGATAGGTTCGCCCGTCA
>DATDNV010000578.1:0-2955 GCA_036518075.1 Thermoanaerobaculia bacterium | reverse complement strand
TCTTCGATGGCTCCGTGATGAACGTGAAAGCGCTGCGGGCGTTTTTCGCCTCGCAGATCGCGGACGCGAAAGAAAAAGGCCTGCTCCTGTCGCTGCATTTGAAGGCCACCATGATGAAAGTCTCGGATCCGGTCATGTTCGGCCACGCCGTGACCGTATTCTTCGAGCCGGTCTTCACGAAACACGCCGATACCTTCAGACAGCTGGGGATCAACCCCAATAACGGGTTGGGCGACGTCTACGCGAAGATCAGGGGCCTCCCGGCGGCCAAACAGGCGGAAATCGAACAGGATATCCAGACCGTCTACGCCGCTCGGCCGGCCTTGGCCATGGTCGACTCCCAGAAGGGCATCACCAACCTGCACGTGCCCAATGACATCATCGTCGACGCCTCCATGCCGGTCGTCGTACGCGAAGGCGGCAAGATGTGGGGTCCGGACGGCAAACTGCACGACACCAAGGCGATGATTCCCGACCGCTGCTACGCCACGATCTATCAGGCCATCATCGAGGACTGTCAGAAGAATGGCGCGTTGGATCCGGCAACGATGGGCAGCGTGCCCAACGTCGGCCTCATGGCGCAGAAAGCGGAAGAGTACGGCTCGCACGACAAGACGTTCCTTGCCCCGGACACGGGCGCGATTCGCGTGGTCGTCGAATCCTCGGGTGAGACTCTGCTGGAGCAACGAGTGGAGCGCGGGGACATCTTCCGTTGTTGTCAGACCAAGGACGTCGCCGTCCGCGACTGGGTCGGACTCGCCGTGCGGCGAGCCCGGGCCACCGGGGCGCCCGCGGTTTTTTGGTTGGACAAAAACCGGGCCCACGATCGAGAAGTGATTGCCAGGGTCGAGACGTACCTCAAGGATCAGGACACGGCGGGGCTCGAGATCCGAATCCTGCCCCCGGTCGAGGCCATGAAGTACTCGCTCGAGCGGATCCGTAAGGGCAAAGACACCATCTCGGTCACGGGAAACGTCCTGCGCGACTATCTGACGGACCTGTTTCCGATCCTCGAAATCGGCACCTCAGCAAAGATGCTGTCGATCGTGCCGCTGCTGGCAGGCGGGGGACTCTTCGAGACCGGCGCTGGCGGATCGGCCCCCAAGCACGTGCAGCAGTTCGTCAAGGAGGGGTATCTTCGTTGGGACTCGCTCGGAGAATTCTCGGCTCTCGCCGCCGCGTTCGAGCACATCGGCAGCTCATTTCAGAATCCGCGGGCCGCCCTGCTGGCCGAGACGCTCGACCAGGCCATCGGCCGGTTCCTGGACAACAACAAATCGCCGGCCCGCAAAGTGGGCGAGATCGACAATCGCGGCAGTCACTTCTATCTGGCCCTGTACTGGGCGCAAGCCCTGGCGGCGCAGTCCAAGGATCGGGAGCTCAAGACCCGGTTCATTGCCATAGCCCGGGATCTCTCGGACAACGAGGCCAAGATCAACGGGGAGCTCCTCGCCGCCCAGGGTCGCCCCGTGGACCTGGGCGGTTACTATCAGCCGGACCCGGCAAAGGCCGCCAGAGCGATGCGGCCGAGTCCGACGCTCAACGCGATCGTCGAAAGCCTGTTGTCGGCGAGCGGCTCATAAGCCACTTCGGCGTAGGGAATCCTCGAGAGCATCACCATCGAATAGCGGGGATGAAACCGCCGGAGCGCCTCTCCGAGTCGGAACGAGAGATCCTTCTTCAACTGAGACTTCGGTTCCCGCGCGGTCGATCGCATTTCGATGTAGTTCTCGAGGGCCATGTCGGCGATCGCGTCGATGTTGTTTCTCGGCCTCTCCGTGTGTGAAATGCACCGGGCTGATTTATTGAATTTCAATATGTAGCTTGACGATAGTCAATAAATAAGGTATTGATAATCGATAAATCAGAGGATGACGAACATGTCAAAGCCAGCCCCTTCCCCCGCTCTTCCGATCGCCCATGCCGTACTGCGGATTCTCATCGTCCTGAACTGGTTGTACGGACTTGTCATCATCGCCCTGCTTGTCGTGATTCCCAACCGGCAGTGGATCCTGAGCGCATTCCATTTGTCTCCCTCGCCCGATTCGGACCGGCTGATCTTCGGCCTGCGCGCGATCGCCGTGATCGGCCTAGCCTCGATTCCGCTGAACTACATCTTCCTCAAGCGGCTGCTGGCGATCGTCGAGACGGTTCGCGCGGGCAACCCGTTCGTCGCCGCGAACGCGACTCGCTTGCGGGAGATCGCCTGGGTGCTGCTCGCCCTGCAGATGCTGAGCCTCACTGTCGGCGCGATTGAGAAAGCGGTTTCGACGCCGGCGCATCCGCTCCATCTCAACGCCGGGTTCTCGATCCCGGGCTGGCTCGCCGTGCTTCTGACGTTCCTGCTGGCCCGCGTGTTCGACGAGGGCACGGCCATGCGCGAAGAGATCGAAGGGACGGTCTGACGTGGCGATTGCCGTCAAGCTCGACGATCTCCTTCACGATCGGCGGATGACGCTGACCGAGCTCGCCGATCGGGTGGGAATGACGCTCGCCAATCTCTCGATCCTCAAGACCGGTAAGGCGCGCGCGATCCGCTTCTCGACGCTCGAGGCGATCTGCGGCGCGCTCTCCTGCCAGCCGGGCGACCTTCTCCGGTTCGAGTCGGAGCACGCCGAACGCGAGCAACCGCCACGGGCGGGAAAGGGAAACTGATGAAACGGGATAGGATCCTTTCGCGGTGAAACGGGTCCTCAATTTCATCGATGGCCAGTTCCGGCCGCCCTGCTCGGGACGATACATTCCGGACGTCGACCCGGCGACGGGGCAGATCATCGCCGAAACCGCCGAAAGTGGCCCCGCGGACGTCGATGCCGCGGTCGCCGCCGCGTCCCGCGCGTTCCCGTCGTGGCGCAGGACACCTGCCGAAGAACGATCCCGGCTCCTGATCCGGGTGGCCGAGCTCATCGAGGAGAACTTCGACGAGCTGGCGCGCCTCGAATCGCAAGACAACGG
>DATDNV010000577.1:0-11708 GCA_036518075.1 Thermoanaerobaculia bacterium | reverse complement strand
GCAGATGGTCCGGGAGGTCGCTTCGAAGACTTCCGACGTCGCCGGCGACGGCACGACGACCGCGACCGTGCTCGCCCAGGCGATCTATCGTGAAGGAATCAAGAACGTGACCGCCGGCGCCAACCCGATGGAGTTGAAGCGCGGTATCGACTCCGCGGTCCGCGCGGTGGTCGAGGCGCTCAACAAGCTGTCCAAGCCGGTCGAGGGCAAGGACATCGCGCACGTGGGCACGATCTCGGCGAACAACGACTCGGAGATCGGAAAGATCATCGCCGAGGCGATGGACAAGGTCGGCAAGGACGGCGTGATCACGGTGGAGGAGGCCAAGGGGCTCGAGACGACTCTCGAGGTCGTCGAGGGTATGCAGTTCGACCGCGGTTACCTGTCTCCCTACTTCATCACCGACGCGGAGCGGATGGAGTGCATCCTCGAGAACGCGAAGGTTCTCTTGTTCGAGAAGAAGATCTCCAACATGAAGGACCTGCTCCCGATCCTGGAGCAGATCGCGAAACAGGGCAAGCCGCTTCTCATCATCGCGGAAGAGGTCGAGGGCGAGGCGCTCGCGACGCTCGTCGTCAACAAGCTGCGGGGAACCCTGCAGGTCTGCGCCGTGAAGGCGCCGGGATTCGGCGACCGCCGCAAGGCGATGCTCGAAGACATCGGGATTCTCACGGGTGGAAAGCTCATTTCCGAGGACCTCGGCATCAAGCTCGAGAACGTCAAGTGGGAGGATCTGGGCGACGCCAAGAAGGTGACGGTCGACAAGGACAACACGACCGTGCTCGTGGATGACCGCTCCAAGAAGAAGCAGGAGGCGATTGCGGGACGGGTCAAGCAGATCCGGACGCAGATCGATGAGACGACGTCCGATTACGACCGCGAGAAGCTGCAGGAGCGGCTGGCCAAGCTGGTCGGCGGCGTGGCGGTGATCAAAGTCGGCGCCTCGACCGAGACCGAGATGAAGGAGAAGAAGGCCCGCGTCGAGGATGCGATGCACGCCACCAAGGCGGCCGTCGAAGAGGGGATCGTCCCCGGCGGCGGCGTGGCGCTTCTGCGATCCATCGACGCCGTCGAGAAGGCCGCGAACGGCCTTTCCGGCGACGAGAAGATCGGAGTGCGGATCATTGTGCGCGCGCTCGAAGAGCCGACGCGTCAGATCGTGCTGAACGCTGGCGCCGAGGGTTCGGTCGTCATCAACGAGCTCAAGACCAAGGGCGGCAACTTCGGCTTCAACGCGAATAGCGAGAAGGTCGAGGACATGTTGAAGGCCGGGATCATCGACCCGACCAAGGTCACCAAGAACGCTCTCCAGAACGCGGCGTCGATTGCCGGATTGATGCTCACGACCGAGGCGCTCATCTCCGAGATCAAGGAGAAAGAGAAGCCGCCGGCAGGTCCTCCGGGCGGCGGCATGGGCGGAATGTATTGATCGTTTCGAGTCTCGAATTTCCAAAGCCCCGGCGCGAGCCGGGGCTTTTTCTTGGATAGCGGTTCGAGGCGGCCGGGGAGACTTACTTCTTCGCGATCCCCTGCAGCCAGACGGTCGATCCGCCGTAGTCCTCGATGGCGATCGCGTCGTTTGACTGGAGTTTGATCTTGCCGGCGGGCGCGCATTCTCCGTGGCCCTTGCCCGCCGCATCGAGAATGAGAACACCGATCGCGAGATCGTAGCCCCCACGCGGCTTCGCGTCCGGAAGGTCGGCGCCGAGGTGCACGATCGCGTCCGGGGTCACGACGGTGACGACGCGTCCGTCTCCGGTCGAGCGCCAGGCCGCATACCGGATCGGGGTCTTCTTCGAAGCCGCCTCGACCCATCCGAGGTCCTTCATCGACTGGAGCCATTTTTTCAGGCCGGCCTGACCCGTCTCTTTGAGGGTCTTCAAAGCGGCCTGGCGTTCGGCATCCGTCGAGAAGCGATCGATCTGGATCGTCACGGGAGCCGTCTTCTTGGTGCCGTCGGCGGCCCGGACCTCGGCGGTGGCCGTGTAGGTCTCGGCCGCGGCGATCGCGGCAGAGAATCCGGCCGCAATCAGGAACGCGATGACGGGGCGAGACTCTCTCCGCAGTGTCATGCTCGTCCTTCCTCCTACTCCGGATTCTATGACGGGGACGGGTTGTCGCGCCGCGTCGTCCGTATACTGCGCGTGATTCATGAAGCCATTGATCTTTTCGGTTCTGCCGCGGCCTCCGCATCCGACGCGGGACGGGCTGGCGATCCGGAACTACTACCTGCTCCGAGCCCTGTCGGATGTCTTCCGGGTCCGCTGCTTCGCGCTCCTGCCGCCGCATCTCTCCGGAGATCCGGGCGAATATCCCGATGGGCTCGAGGTCGAGACGATTCCGCAGGCCGACCGGAGGCTGCGCGCCGTCCGCGCCCTCGCGGGAGCCGCCGTCACGGGATGGCCGTATCCGGAGCTCCTCTACCGATCCTCGGACCTGGCGCAGCGAGTCCGCGCGAGCGCGCTGTCCGAGCGCCCGGCCTGGACGATCGCCCACTCCTACCACGTCGGGCCTTTGGCGATCGAGAGCGGGCGGCCCGCCTGGGTCGACTTTCACAACGTAGAGTCGGAAATCTGGGGGCGGATGGCGAGCACGGCGTCGAGCGCCGGCCGCCGCTTTTTCGCCCGCTGGCAGGCCCCGCGGGTGCGGGCTCTCGAGGAATTGCTCCTCCTCCGCGCGGCCGGCTCTTCGTGCGTCTCGGGCCGCGACGCGGCGGCATTCTCCGCACTGTCTCCCGGAGCAGCCCCTCTGGTCGTTCCCAACGGCGTAGATCTCGAACGCTATTCGTTTCGCCCGGAGCCCGCTCCCTGTGAACGAGTCTTCTTCGTCGGCGATCTTTCCTGGGCGCCCAACGCGGAGGGAATCCGCTGGCTCGCCAGCGAAGTCTGGCCGATTCTGGCGCGCCAGCGTCCCGCAGCCACCCTCGAAGTCCTGGGCCGACGGACGCCCGGCGATCTTTTCCGGTTCGCGGATCCTCGATTCACCTTTCTCGACGAGACTGTCGATACCCGGCCGCACTGGCGGGAGGCCGCCGTAGCGGTAGTGCCCCTGCTCGCGGGCGGCGGCACTCGCTTGAAGATCCTGGAGGCGGCCGCCTGCGGCGTGCCGGTCGTGTCCACGCGCGTCGGCGCGGAAGGGCTGGACTTCGAGCCCGAGATCGAGATCCTTCTCCGCGACTCGGCCGAGTCGTTCGCGGAGGCGGTGGCCGCGCTCCTGGCCGATCCGAAAAGGCGGGCGGACATTGCCCGGCGGGCGCGCACTCGCGTCGAGACGGGCTACGACTGGAAGCGGATCGGCAGCCGCTTCGCGGAAGAGCTGCGGTCGCGGAGCGTTCGGTGACGCTGGCGACCGTTCTCGCCCTGCTCTTCTTCGGTCTGGCGCTCGCGCTCGCGTTCTGGTCCTACGCCGTCTACCCGGTCCTCGTGCGAGGTCTCGCCGCGAGCGTCCCGGTGTCGGAGCGGCAGGAGCCGTTCGCCGGGTCGGCCGAAGTGATCCTTTCGGCCGCCGACGAGGAGGCGGTCATCGAGGATCGCGTCGCGAATCTCCTCTCGCAGCGCGTGCCCGGCCGCTATCGGGTGACGATCGGGTGCGACGGGTCGACCGACCGGACGGCGGAGCGCGCCCGCCGCGCGGGAGACGCGCGTGTCTCCGTCGTCGAGTTTCCGGCGCGGCGAGGCAAAGCCTCGGTGCTCAACGACCTGGTGGCCGCTTCCGATGCCGACGTCCTCGTCTTCACCGACGCGAACACCCGGTTCGAACCGGATGCGGTCGGCCTTCTGGCAGGATCGGTCGCATCTCCCGGAGTGGGCGCGGCCTGCGGACGCCTCATCCTCGAGACGGCGGACGCGGAGTCGGCGTTCTGGACTCGCGAAACCCGGCTGAAGGAGGCGGAAGGCAGACTCGGGGTCTGCCTCGGCGCGAATGGAGCGATCTACGCGGCTCGGCGGGACGAAGTCACGCCTTTGCAACCCGACACCGCGATGGACGACTTTCTGATCCCGGTGCGCATCGCGCGCCGAGGATCGCGAGTCGTCTTCGTCGGCGACGCGGTCGCCCGCGAGCGCGGAGACTCCGACGTGCGGCATGAGATGAAACGCCGTTTTCGCATCGGCGTCGGCGCCGGTCAGGTCCTTCGCCGCGAGGCCTGGCTGTACGCGATCTGGCGCCACCCGCTGTTGAGCTTCGCCTTCCTCTCCCGCAAGGCCGCCCGCTGGTTGGCGCCGGTCGCCGCGCTCCTGGCGGCGGTCGCGGCGAGTCTGTCTCCGACGCTGCGATGGGCCGGAATCGCGTCGCTCGGGGCCGCCGGTCTGCTCGCTCTCTCGGCCCTGGTCGCGCGAAACCCCGCGGGACCGGCGGGCAGGCTCTATTATTTCGGCGTGATCAACCTGGCCCTTTGCAGCGGCATCCTGGCCGGGCTCTTCGGTATGAGCCGCGCCGTCTGGAAGACCGGCCAGAGATAAGGATGGCGGCCCGCACTCACTCCTGGTTTCGCGCCACCGCGCTTTCGGGGGACATCGTGGCCGCGGTCGGCTCGGTTTATCTCGCGTTCCTGCTTCGCACCACGATCCCGATTCCCGGAACCGAGCGCCTCCTTCCGCCGTGGAAGGTGCACTTCAACGCGCGGAACCTCGTCCTCGTCGTTGTGGCTCAAATCATCTGCTTCTCCCTTTTCGGCCTGTATGGCGCGCGCGAGCGCTTTCGCGAGCCGCTGGCGCGTCTGCTGTTACCCGCCCTCTTCTTCCAGCTCGCGCTCCTCTCCGCCTTCTACTTCCTCGCCTTTGCCCGGCCCGGGGCGTTTCCCCGATCGGTGCTCGTGGCCTACATTTCGATCGACGGTGTCGCGGTCGCTCTCTGGCGGCTGGCTCTGGAGCGGCTTTTGCCGCAGCCTCACCGCCGCGCTCTCGTCGTGGGGACGGGGCGCGCCGCGTCGCTGATCGTCCAGGCGATCCGGCGGCATCCGTGGACCGGGGTCGAGGTCGTCGGCAGCGTGGGCGACAAGCCGAGCACGGAGCCGGACTTGCCTCTGCTCGGACCCGTCGAGTGGCTCGCCGAGATCGCCGAGCGCGAGCGGGCGGACGAAGTGATCCTGACTCCCGAGGACTCGAGCTGGAGAGACGGTCTCCCGGAGAGGATTCCGAGGGACTGGCCGACCGACCTTCTCGTCTGGCCGTCGCCCTTCGAAACGATGATCGGCCGGCTGCGCTTTCGCATCGTCGGCGATCTGCCGCTGCTCGAGGCCAAGATTCGCCCGCTGGAGGGCCTCGCCGCCGCGAGCAAACGGCTGTTCGACATCGTCGTCTCCGCGATCCTGCTGGTCGCCGGCCTGCCGATCCTGCTTCTCGCGTGTCTCGCGGTTGCCTTGACCTCGCGCGGGGGAGTCTTCTACCGACAGACTCGAGTGGGCAAAGACGCCCGGCGGTTCCAGCTCTGGAAGCTTCGGACGATGAAGGCGGGAGCGGAAGAGGAAACAGGAGCGGTGCTGGCGTCTCCGGGAGATGCGCGCATCACGCGCGTCGGCCGGTTCCTTCGAGGCGCGCGAATCGACGAGATTCCACAACTCTGGAACGTCCTGATCGGGGACATGAGCCTGGTCGGTCCCCGGCCGGAGCGGCCCGAATTCACCGAGCGCTTCTCCGAAACGGTCGCCGGATACTCCTTGCGGCACGCGGCCCGGCCCGGAGTGACCGGATTGGCGCAGGTGTCGGGCGACTATGCCACCGAGCCGCAGATCAAGCTGCGCTATGACCTCGCTTACCTGAACAACTGGTCGTTCGGTCTTGACCTGTCGATCCTGCTGCGGACCTTGCCCGTGATCCTGACACGCCGAGGCGTTTAGAATTCCAAATTCAAGGCTCAAGACTCAAGATTCAAGATGGGGAAGCGAATCCTTTCGAAGGTACTGAGTCGAGCGAGAAGGTTTCTTTGGTGAATTTTGAATTTTGAATTTTGAATTCTCCTAGGCCCAAAGTGGCGGTCGTGATGCCCGCCTACAACGCGGAGAAGACCCTCGCGCGAACTTACTCGGACATTCCCAAGGAGTGCGTGGACGACATCATTCTGGTCGACGATGCTTCGGGGGACGGAACGGTCGAGGAGGCGAAACGGCTGGGGCTCCACGTCGTCGTTCACCCCAAGAATCGCGGCTACGGCGCCAACCAGAAGACCTGTTATCGCACCGCGCTCTCGCGAGGCGCGGAGATCGTCGTGATGGTCCATCCCGATCATCAATACGATCCGAAGGTCATCCCGCACCTGATCGGGCCCCTGCTGACGGCCGAGTGCGACGCGGTCTTCGGGAGCCGCATGCTGGGCGGAAGACCGCTGCAGGGAGGGATGCCGAAGTGGAAGTACCTCGGCAACATCTTCCTCACGGCCGTCGAGAACGCGACGTTCCTGATCTACTTGACCGAGTATCACAGCGGGTTCCGCGCCTACTCGCGGAAGTACCTCGAAGCGATTCAGATCGACGTCAACTCCGACGGATTCGTCTTCGACACGGAAATCATCGCGCAGGGGATGGCGAGAGGACTTCGGATTCGGGAGATCCCGATCGAGACGCGATACTTCGACGAGGCCTCCCAGATCGCGTTGGGTCCGTCGATCCGGTACGGATTATCGATTCTGAAGACGATGCTTCTCTACAAGCTGCACGTCTGGGGAATCTACTCGGCGAGGATCTTCAAATAAGAAGGTCGTAGGACGAAGGACGTCGGTGGTGGGATCAATCCCTACGCCCTACGTCCTAATCGGGCAACGGGGGCGGCGCGTGGAGGTGGCCGCTCCGGAGCTGATGGCGGAGAGCCACTACCTGTTCTTTGTAGGCCTCTCGCACGTCGGGAGGCAGCGCCGCGCGCAGTCGCGGGTTGATCCAAACGGCGCGCAGGTACGCCTCGTGCGCCTTCTCCGTCTGGCCCAGACCCTCATACGCGCGTCCCATGTTCAGGTCGGTTTCCGCTCGCTCGCCCTGAGCGAGCGCTTTGCGATAAAGGTCGAGCGCGGCGGCGGCTTCTCCTCGGACCAGATTGGCTCCGCCGGCGAGGATCCAGGGTCGCGGATCGCCGGGCAGAGCTGCGGTGGCATCGGCCGCCCGCGCCGCGAGCTGCGAGAGAACCCGCGCCGGATCGGCCACCTCCGAGGTGTGCGTCAGCACGAAGCGCAGTCCCAGAGTGGCTTCCCGGATCGCGCGTTCCGCGGCATAGCGCGGAAACTCCGGGAAAACCGCCACGGCCAGGGCGAGGCTCGCGGCGACCCCCAGAACGATCGAACGCGCGGACAGCTTCCGGTCCGTCTCCACCGCGTCTGAAAAGGGCGTCCCATCGGAAGACGAGATCCGCCAGGCTCTCCCGGCCGCGAGCAGAAGGGGAAGCGCCGTCACCGGACGCTGCATGGGAAACCAGGTCAAGGCGGCGGCGGCGCCCGCTCCCAGGAATCCCAGGAGGAAGGCGGCTTCGCTTTGCGAAGGCCCGGCGGCGCGCGACCGCCGGACGAGCGTCGCGAACAACAGCGCGGCCGCGCCGATACCGGCGAGTCCGGCCGGAATGCCCAGTTCCGCGAACGGCTGAAGGTAATCGCAGTGCGCCTCGGCATAGGAGCTCGTCAAGAGGGGATTGATGTACCGCTTTCGCGATGCGATCTCGGCGGCGAGGCGATGCGTGACGAACTCCGCACCGAAGGTTCCGGGCCCGTACCCGAGCAAGGGTCTTTGCCTGGCCATCGTGACCGCGGCCTTCCAGGCGCCGAAGCGGTAGGTCGTCAGGGCGTTCCAATTCCTCCCGCGCGCGGCGCCCCAGGCTTGCCGGACGCGCATCCGCATCGGTGATGCGGCGACAGCGAGCGCCACGAGGAGGAGCACGGCAGCCGCATACGGAACCGCCTTCCTCCTGAAACGCGCGAAGAGAAAGAGAGTGGCTCCGGCCAGGAGAGCCGAGATCGCGGTGAGATTTCGGTTGACGAGAAGAGCCAGCAGAAAGAGGGCGAGGCCGAGGCCCGACGCGATGCGAATCGCGGGCCGCGCGGTCCCGAGCATCAGCGCCAGACACGCGACGGCGGCGAGAGCGAGAGTCAACGCGAGATACCCGACGTTTCCGACGAAAGCACCGGTCGAAGCCCGGCCTCCCATGGTCTCCAGCTCGAAGGGCTGATACAGGCGGCCGGCCTGAAGGAGGGAGACGACGGCGTTGATCGCGGCGACCACCAGGAAGGCGCCGAGAAGGATCTTTCGTCCCTTCGCCAACGCGGGCGAGGCGCCCAGCACGAGAAGCAGCCCGTAGAGAAGCAGCACTCGCCAGGCGCTCGTGGAGGCAACGCGGCGGGGAGAAACGAGCGCGGAGAGCAACGCCGCGGCGAAAAGGAACCCAACGAGCCAGAGAACGATCCAGGCTGCCCGATCTCCTCTCGCCGGGAGCCAGCCCCGCCAGGACGAGAAGAAGAGGGGAGCGGCCGCGACGGCGATGAGAACGAGGCCGATGAAACGCTTCGGGGCGTCGAAGGATGCGTCCGCGCCGCTGTCGATGGCGAGGCCGATGCCGATGAAAGCCAGCGCGAGTGCGCCGATCGAAATGACGGCGGAAACGTCCCTCGGTGTTCGCGGAGCGGGTTCCGTGCGGGCGGTTACCGCTGCGGCCTCCGCTTTTCTGCGTCGTTTCCTCCCCATCGCGCCGGCATTAGACCAAATTTCGAACGCGCGGAAGGGGCGCCCCCGAGGAATTTCGGCGCGACGACCTCGGGTTTCGCCGAAGAAGAGGGAGCTCGCGAGTCGAGTTTTGCAAATGAGGCTGCCGGTATTCCGTCCTAGGATGAGCGTCCGTCGATGACTACGTGGACCTCTCCGCGCCCCAGGCTGGTCTCCCTACACCTCTGGGTGTTTCGCCACCGCGTGGCGATTCTGTCGGCGCTGGGAGCCGTTCTTCTCGTGGGCCTCGGGGGCGTCGCCTACTTCACATCGGTGGTCGTGGCCCGGTTCGACGGCCGGCGCTGGACCCTGCCCTCGCGCATCTACTCGGATCTCCAGGTTCTCCATGAAGGCGATAGCGCGACGTCCGAGAGGTTCGTCGAGAAGCTCGGACGTCTGCTCTACAAGCGCGAATCCGAAACGCCGACTCGCGCCGGCCGTTTTCGAGCTCAGGGCTCCGCGGTCGAAGTCTGGACTCGAGACTTTCGCTATCCGGGTCGGGTTTTTCCCGGATTCCTGGCCCGCGTGGAGTTTTCGGGCGGAAGGATTCGGTCGATTCGCGACGGCTTCGGGGACCCGGTCGCGGCGCTCGTTCTCGAGCCGGAGAGGCTGGGCGCGGTGTTCGGTGAGGAATACGAAGATCGAACGCCGGTCCGGCTCGCGGAGCTTCCGCGAGCGCTGACGGATGCGGTTCTGGTGACCGAGGACCGCGACTTTTACCAGCACGCCGGGGTTTCGATTCGGCGGATTCTCGGGGCGATGGCAGCCAACCTGAAAGGGGGCGCCAAGCAGGGCGGCTCCACGCTCACGCAACAACTGGTCAAGAATCTCTATCTTTCGCCCGAGCGCACGGTGCGGCGGAAGGTCGTCGAAGCGATCCTGTCGCTGATCCTCGACGCGCGCTACTCGAAGGACGAGATCTTCGAGGCCTACCTCAACGAGATCTACCTGGGCCGCGAAGGGCCGATCGCGATCACCGGAGTCGGGGAAGCCGCGCGGCACTACTTCGGGAAGGAAGCGGCCGATCTCGACCTCGCCGAGTCCGCGGCGATCGCCGGGATGATCCGGGCCCCCAACGTCTACTCGCCGATCCGAAACCCGGAGCGCGCCCGACAGAGACGCGACCTGGTGCTGAAGCTGATGCGCGAAGAGAAGAAGATCGACGACGCGCAGCTCGCGGCGGCGCTCGCGGAGCCGCTCGGCCCGCCGGCCCGCCTCGCTTCGAGGACCATCGCGCCCCACTTCGTCGACCTGGTCAAGTCCGAGCTCTCCGACCGCTATGGCGAAAAGCTGAAGACCGAAGGTCTGCAGATCTACACGACGCTCGACGTGGACCTTCAGGAGGCCGCGCAGAAAGCGGTGACGAGCGGCCTCGAGCGGCTGGAGAAACAGTTTCGAAGCAAGCTGGGATCCTCCTCCAAGACCGCACCGCTGCAGGGGGCGCTCATCGTCCTCGAGCCGCAGACCGGCCTCGTCCGCGCGCTCGTCGGAGGCCGCGACTACCGGGCCTCTCAGTTCAACCGCGTCACCCAGGCGCATCGTCAGCCCGGCTCTCTGTTCAAGCCGTTCGTCTACCTCGCGGCGTTCTCTCGGCGCGACCTTCCCACACCGGTCACGCCCGCCACCATCCTCGACGATTCTCCGATCACCGTCGTCTGGGACCGCGCAACCGACGAGCAGCAGTGGACACCTCGCAACTACGACAACGACTTTCGGGGAGCAATGTCCGCGCGGCAGGCGCTCGAGCTTTCGATCAACGTTCCGACGGTCCGGGTCGCTCTCGCGGCGGGCCTGCCGACCGTACTGGCGGCGGCCCGAGCCGCCGGCATCGGCTCGCGTCTCCGGGCGTACCCTTCGATTGCGCTGGGTGCGTTCGAAATCTCTCCTCTGGAAATCGCATCGGCCTACGCTGTGTTTGCCAACGGAGGCGTCCGGGTCGAGCCCAAGACCATCGTTGGAGTCGAGACTCTGGAGGGAACCGTGTTAGACAGGCGCGAGACGCCCGTGACTCCGGTGCTTCCGGCGGACGCTGTTTTTCTCGTCGACTCTCTCATGCGCGGGGCGGTGGAGCGAGGCACCGCCACCGGCGCCCGCGCGGGGGGCGTCCGCGGCGTTCTCGCCGGCAAGACGGGAACGACCAACGACGAGCGGGACGCGTGGTTCGTCGGCTTCTCGCCGCGGTTTCTCGCGGCGGTCTGGGTCGGCTTCGACGACAATCGCCCGGTGCGGCTGACCGGATCCCAGGCGGCCGTTCCCATCTTCGCCGACTTTTCGCGCTCGGTGCCGGCTCAGGTCTTCTCCGAGAGCTTCCCGGTCCCCTCCGACATCGTGACGGCGGAGATCGATCCGACGAGCGGTGCGCTCGCGACGTCCGCCTGTCCTCGGCGGGCGACGGAAGTTTTTATCTCGGGCACGGAGCCGCGGGATCGGTGTCCGATTCACGGGGGCAGCTGAGAAGAGCGGACGATGGAGACGGGTGAATCGAGAATCGGGCGAACGATTCACTCCTCGCGCTCTCGCCAGCCACCATTCGCCACTCACCATTCGGTTCCTCGTCTGATAGATTCAGCTGTTCGATGGCAAAGCGAAATCCACTCCGTTCCGTTCCCATCCGCATCGAAGGCGCCCGGACCCACAACCTCAAGAACATCTCGCTGACGATCCCGACCGCGAGCCTGACCGTGATCACCGGCGTCTCGGGCTCGGGGAAATCGTCGCTCGCGTTCGACACGCTCTATGCGGAAGGTCAGCGGCGATACGCGGAGTCTCTGTCCACGTACGCGCGACAGTTTCTCGAGCGTCTCGACCGGCCCGACGTGGATCGAATCGAGCCCGTTCCGCCGTCGATCGCGCTCGAGCAGAAGAACGGAGTGCGAAACGCCCGCTCGACCGTCGGGACGCAAACCGAGATCTACGACTCGCTTCGCCTGCTCTTTGCTCACGGAGGGACGACCCATTGTCCTTCCTGCGGCGTCGCGGCCGTGCCCGGCGGCATCGAACGCGCCGTCGAGGCCCTGTGTGCGTCCGAGGCCGGAGC
>DATDNV010000576.1:0-2233 GCA_036518075.1 Thermoanaerobaculia bacterium | reverse complement strand
GAGATCGGTTCCCGCACTTTCCTGGGCAATGGGACTCCATCGAATCGTGTCTCCCGGGTGGATCGACGGGAAAACCTGGGTGCCTCGGATGATGGAGCTCGTCACGTTGACGCGAAAATCGCTTCCCGTGGCGACCTGGTTCGCAGCGGCCGACTCTGCGAATCGTTCCGCTCCAACGCGCAGCTCGTGGCTTCCCCACGCAGTGGAGGAAAAGAACGAAGAGGCCTTCACCAGCCAGGAGTCGTTGTCGTAGTGCTGCGGCACCAGAACCGGCGCGAACACGGAGTAGTAGCCGGCAAGCGCTCGCGAGGCATCGAAGATCCGGGTTCCGCCGATGAGAGTCGTGTCAGTCGGGCTGTTTTGCTCGATCGTGAACTCTCGGCGTGAATACTGCGCCTCCAGGAACAGGTTCGAGGTCGGGATGCCGTTGTAGTTCACCGCGAGAAATGAGTAGGGCCGCTCGACGTCGGCCAGACTGCCGCTCGTATCGAGGATGTTCTGGTTGAACGCGAAATTCGTCTCCTTCTGCTGCACGCACACATAGGAAGCGACCAGGTTGTGCGCCGGGGCGATCGCCGCGGTGAGCTTCGCCTCGCCGCGCCGTTCGTCCGTCCCGTGCACGTACGGAATCGGCGTCGGGTCGATGTCGCCAGGCAACGCGACCGGCCGCGTCGATCTCGAATCGCTGAGCGACCCCAGCCGGCCTGCGCCGAACAGCCAGATCCGATCCCGCCAGAGAGGGCCGCCTAACGTCGCTTCGTAGGTCTCGTCCAGGTCGTTCGCTCGGTGGTCGAGTCCGAGCCTCGAGTCGTAGGGATTGTTGGCAGTCCAGTCGTCGTTCGTGAAGGTCGTCCGAAAGGTTCCATGCAGATCGTTGCTGCCGGAACGGGTGATCGCGTCGACCACGCCTCCGGTGAATCTTCCGTACTCGGCGGAGATTCGGCCGGTCAGAACGGTGGTCTCGGCGATCGCATCCTCGATGAAGAGGTCCTGTGGCTGACCTCGGATGTTCTCGTTCAGAACGACGCCGTTGATCAGGAAGAGATTGCTGTAGGACGGCGCTCCCGAGAGCGTGACGGCGGCCCGTTCGCTGGCGCTTCCCACTGTGCCGGTCGGCCCATTGTCGTTGACTCCCGGCGCGAGCAGCGCGATCGACCGCAAGGAGCGATCGATGGGCAGCTGATCCACAAGATCTTTCCGGTAGTTTGCCGAGACCGGGATCGAGTCTCGCGAAGAAAGGGGAGCTTCTCCGGACACCGAGACGCTTTCCTTTACGGCTGCCGGCTTCAGAACGGCGTCCAGGCGGGCACGAGTCGCCGCCGCGAGAACGATGCGCCGCTGCGCGGTCTCCATTCCCTGTCGGGAAAAGATCACGGCATAGTCGCCAGGCGGCAGGAGGTCAAAAAAGTACTCCCCCGTAGAGGAGGTGACCTCCTCGCGCCTTCCCTGCAGCGCGGGCGACTCGAGAGTCGCCCGGATGCCTGTCAGTGGAGTTCCATCCTCGGCAGTCACCTTTCCGGTCAGGGTCGCGCTCGGCATACCTTGCGCCGTCAGGATCGCCGACAGCAGCGACCCGGAGAGTCCGAGAAGGAGCCGCCTTACTTCCATCCCTCGGCCAGGAAGAGGTCGGAGGAGTATCGGCTGTGCGTATAAATGCACGTCCTTCCGTCTGCCGAGAAGAACACGTTTTCGACGCCCCCTCCCGTCGTGGAAGTGATCGGCGGGATCGCTCTCCACAGTTCTCGCGCGCCGGACCAGGGGTCGAGACGGTAGACCCTCGCCGCGAGGACGGATTCCCCGGGCTGCAGTTCGTCAGAGCCTCGCACATAAAGGTGTCTCCCATCCGCCGCCCACTGTGTCGGCTCCTCGCCGAAGCCGAGCCCGACGACTCTCTGAGGCTCACCTTTGTCGGTCGGATAGAGATACCAGTCGCCGTCCGCGGCGCGCGCACAGACAGATCGACCGTCTGCCGAGAGGATTCCGCGCCGAGTCCCTTCCGGGGAGACGGGGCGGGGCGGGCCCCCCCGCTCAGAGTCCAAAACGAATGCCCGAGGGCCATGCCCGTTCTCGGTGCCCATGAAGAAGATGCGTTTGCCGTCGGGGAAAAAAGCCCCCCGGCCGCGCGGAGTAATGCCCGGTGTCGGAAGCCACTTCGGTTCTCCCGCGCGAACCGGGAAGAGCACGAGCTCGAAGCCTCCCGAGGGCGCGTTCGCACCCGCGAGCACGAAGTCCG
>DATDNV010000575.1:0-2518 GCA_036518075.1 Thermoanaerobaculia bacterium | reverse complement strand
GAGCGCCGGCTGCGCAGCCGTGGCCTCGACGGGGAGGAAGCCATTCAAAAGCGGCTGATCAACGCCGCCAAGGAGATCCAGCAAGCGCCGGATTTTCAATATGTTATCGTGAATGACGATCTGGATCGGGCCACTCTTGAGTTAGAATCCATTGTTCGGGCGAGGAGACTCACTCCGGCCCGCCAGGCGGCGCGCCTCCAGAGGATTCGCGCCGAATTTCGGTAGAAAGGCTGAGGGAAATGATCCAGAAGATGCCTGAAGGTGTGGACAGCAAGTTTCGCCTCGTTCTCCTGATCGCGCGCCGCGCGGAGCAGCTCATGCGCGGGGCCCGGCCCAAGCTCGAGACCGAGCGAGCGATGAAGCCGACGCGCCTGGGCGCGCAGGAGTTCGAGCAGAACCGCATCCGATGGGACTACGGCCCGGAAGGCGGCGTTCTGGAGGAGGCCGAGAGCGAGGCCGGCGAAGAGGAAGTGGCGGAGGAAGAAGCCGCCCGCGTCTAGTTGGGGAGCTCTCAGTTTTCAGTTGTCAGTTTTCAGTCGGGGGCGGCGAACTGATCACTGAAGAGAACTGAGAACGATCTCGTATGAACCCCCACATTGTCCTCGGCGTCTCGGGCGGCATCGCGGCCTACAAGGCGGTCGAGGTCCTTCGCGGACTGGTGAAGCGCGGAGCCCAGGTTCAGGTCGCCCTGACTCGCGGAGCGCGCGAGTTCCTGTCGCCTTTGACCTTCGCAGTCCTCTCCGGCAGAGAGGTGCATACGGAAGTCTGGGGCGGCGGCAACACACCGACCGTGGACCACGTTGCCCTCGCGGATTGGGCCGACCTGCTGGTCGTGGCGCCGGCAACCGCCCACACGATCGCGAAGTTTGCGAACGGACTCGCCGACGACTTTCTCTCGACCTACTTTCTCGCGCACCGGAAAGCGGTCCTGCTCGCTCCCGCGATGGAGTCGGCGATGTGGGAGCATCCCGCGGTCGCGGGCAACCGGGCCGCGCTCGTCTCCCGCGGCGTCGAGCTCGTCGGCCCCACGAGCGGACCTCTCGCATCCGGCCACGAAGGCCCCGGGCGGATGGCCGAGTCCGAGCAGATCGTCGAGGCGGCGTGGAGACGGCTCTCGAGGTCCCGGGACCTTGCCGGGAGGCGCGTCCTGGTCACAGCGGGACCGACCCGGGAGCCGATCGATCCGATCCGGTTCCTGTCCAACCGCTCGAGCGGCCGCATGGGATACGCCCTCGCCGAAGCTGCGCGAGAGCGCGGCGCCCGCGTTACTCTCCTGTCGGGCCCGACGGGGCTGGCACGCCCGGAAGGCATGCGCGTTCTCCCGTTCGAGACCGCGGCCGAGCTGCATGCTCTCCTTCTCCACGAGTTTCCCGAGTGCGACGCCCTCGCGATGGCGGCGGCCGTCGCCGATTTCATCCCGCAGCCTTCGGGTCAACGTCTGCACCGGGAGGACGGCGATCAGAGCGTTCTGCTGAAGACGGGCCGGGACATCCTGGCGAGCCTCGCTCCGCTCCACCGGAGCCAGCAGGTCATCGCGTTCGCCGCGGAGACGAGCGACTTCGAGTCGCGAGGACGGCACAAGATGGAGGAGAAAGACGCAGACCTGATCGTCGTCAACGACGTCGGACGGCCGGACATCGGATTCGACTCGGACGAAAACGAGGTCCTGATCCTCGGCCGGGACGGTTTCCGCGAGACGATCTCCCGCCGTTCCAAACGAGAGATCGCCGACGAGATCTGGAACGCGGCCCTTGTGGCGCAGGGATCGAAAACGAAAGCGGAGCATTGACCCCCGGGCCCCTTTCCGCATAAAACCCGGGCCGCATGGACTCCGACGACCCCCTTCGCAGCGAACTCGAGTTCTTCCGCGATCTGGGCGTCAAGGATTTCTTCCGCGAGAGCCGATCCGGCGCGGTCCCGACCCTGGTGCCCGGATCGATGCCCGACCTCGGCTCGCTCGCTCAGTTTCTGGAGGGATGCCCCCGCTGCAAGCTGGCGCAGGCTCGAACGCACCTCGTGTTCGGCCAGGGAAACGCCCGCGCGGAGCTGATGTTCGTCGGCGAAGCGCCCGGACGGGACGAGGACGAGCAGGGCCTCGCCTTCGTCGGAAGGGCCGGTCAGCTCCTGACGAAGATCATCGAGGCGATCGGGCGAACGCGCGAGGACGTCTTCATCTGCAACGTCTTGAAATGCCGGCCGCCGAACAACCGGAATCCGGAGTCCGACGAAGTGGCCTCCTGCATGCCCTTTCTCGAAGAGCAGATCCGCCTCGTCTCACCGAAGGTCATCGTCACGTTGGGAACGTTTGCCGCTCAGGCGGTGCTCGGGACCGACGAGCCGATCAGCCGGCTGCGCGGACGGTGGCAGGCCTCCCGCGGCATCCGCGTCATGCCGACGTTCCATCCCGCGTTCCTGCTGCGGACGCCGGACCGAAAGAAGGACGTCTGGGAAGACATGAAGAAGGTGCGGGACTACCTGGCGGAGAAATAGCTTTCAGCTATCAGCTCACAGCGTTCAG
>DATDNV010000574.1:0-5142 GCA_036518075.1 Thermoanaerobaculia bacterium | reverse complement strand
GGTCTCTTCACCGAGCGGCCCTTTCCTCTCTATCCCCACGGATTCCCGCCCGAGATCGTGGAGGCTTTCGAGCGGCACTCGGGCAAGCGGGTTCTCGGCAATCGTCCCGCGTCCGGCACCGAGATCATTGCGGAGCTCGGCGAGGAGCACCTGGCCAGCGGCCGTCCGATTGTCTACACCTCGGGCGATTCGGTGTTCCAGGTCGCCTGCCATGAGGAGGTCTGGCCACCCGACCGACTCTGGGAGCTCTGCCGCTACGCGCGCGGTCTCCTGACGGGCGAGCACCGCGTCGGCCGCGTCATCGCCCGGCCGTTCGTCGGCCGTCCCGGTGCGTTCACGCGGACCGCAAACCGCCGGGACTTCACCGTGGAGCCCCCGTCGGAGACCTGGCTCGACCGTGTCGTCTCCTCGAAACGGTCGGTCTTCGGCGTTGGGAAGATCGTGGACATCTTCTCCGGACGCGGCATCTCCGATTCCGTTCACACCGGCTCCGACGAGGAAGGCCTGCGCGTCACGGCGCAGGCCCTGAGAGACGGCCGCGCCGACGTCGTGTTCACAAATCTCGTGGATTTCGACAGCAAGTACGGCCACCGCAACGACGCCGCCGGCTTTGCGAAGAATCTGGCGCTGCTCGACCGCCTCCTGCCCGATGTCCTCCACGCCATGCGAAGCGAGGACCTGCTGTTCGTGACCGCCGATCACGGCTGCGACGCGACCGACGTCTCCACCGATCACACGCGGGAGTTCGTTCCCTTCCTCGCCGCCGGAGCCTCCGTTCGCGAGAACGCGGATCTCGGCGTGCGGGAAGGCTTCTTCGATCTCTCCGCCACGGCGGGGGAGTGGCTCCAGGTCCCGGCGCCGCGAGGAGAGAGCGCCCTCGCCCGGCTCCTCAGAAATTGACGTTGATTCACGTTCTTCTCATCGCGGCCCTCGCTCTGGATGGCCTCGTGTTGGTGGAGCTCGTCGTCAACCTCGCCACCGTGCACCGGCTGTTCCGGGTCGCGAACGACCCGGGCTCGCTTCCGCGAGTCTCGATCGTGATTCCCGCGCGAAACGAGGAGCGATCGATCGACGCGGCGGTCCGCTCCCAGCTCGCTCAGCAGTATCCGGACTTCGAAGTGATCGTGGTCGACGACCAGTCGACCGACCGCACGGGCGAAATCCTCGCCCGTCTCGCGAAGGAGAATCCCAGGCTGCGCGTCGTCGCCGGGAGCGCCCCGCCGTCCGGTTGGCTCGGAAAGCCGCACGCGCTCTGGCTCGGCGCACAAGCATCGACGGGTCCGATCCTTCTTTTCGTCGACGCGGACGTCGTTTACGGGCCGGATGCGCTGGCGCTATCGGTGGCCTTTCTACAGAACGCGCGCGCCGATCTCCTTTGCCTTCTTCCGCGGATCGAGATGCACGGATTCTGGGAGAGCGTCCTGATGCCGTATTTGCTCGGCGCCTATTTTCTCGGGCCGGGATTTCTCACCAACTGGGACCGCGTGCGGTCGATCGCAGCCGGAGGAGGAGCCGGGAACCTGGTCACGCGCGAGGCGTACGACCGGATCGGAGGGCATGCGGCGATCCGGGACTCGGTGATCGACGACGTCCATCTCGCTCTCCGGGTCAAGGGCTCAGGATTCCGGGCCCGGACGGTGAGAGCGGAAGAACAGGTCTCGGTCCGCATGTACCGGGGGTTTCGAGAGGTCTTCGACGGCTTCACCAAGAACGTTGCGTACGTCTTCGGAGGCCCGTTCGGCGCCGCCTTTCTGGCTCAGAACGTCATCGGGATCCTGCTCACCCTCGTCCCGGCGGGCGTTCTCGCCGCGTCGCTCCTCGGCGCTCCCGTTGCTGCCGCCGACGTTCGTCTGGCGGCCGCCGCATACGCATTTCTCACTTTGCTCTACGCCGCGATGGCGATGGCCCTTCGCTACTCCGTCTGGCCCAGCCTGGCTCACCCTATAATGACCGCCGTTTGGGCGGGGATCATCGCCCGCTCCTTTTACCACCGGATCATCCGAAGACGTCTCACCTGGCGAGGGCGTGAGTTCGACGCGCGCGTCGCGCGCTTTTGAAACGAGTTCGCGGAGCTCGCAAGGGCCGCCGCGAGACCGCGAGAGGGAGCAGGCATGAAGTGGATCGGTCTGGTGGGTATGGCCGTGATCCTGGCCATCGCGTTCGCCCTTTCCAAGAATCGGCGCGCGATTCGCTGGCGGACGGTGGGATGGGCCTTCGCGCTGCAGCTCACCTTCGCGTTTCTGGTTCTCTACTGGGAAAGGGGCAAGGACGCGCTCGAGGCCTTTTCGGACAAGGTCTCCTACGCGATCGGCTATGCGGACCAGGGCTCGAGCTTCTTGTTCGGGTTCCTCGCCGGCGACGAGACTCCGATCGGACAGAAGATCGGCATTCCTTCCATTCGCGGCTTCATCTTCGCGTTCAAGGTTCTTCCGATCATCATCTTCATCTGTGCGTTCTTTTCGCTTCTCTATTACTTCGGTGTGATTCAGCTGTTCGTGAAGGCCATGGCCTGGGTCATGCAAAAGACGATGAAGGTTTCGGGAGCCGAGGCGCTGTGCGTGGCTGCCAACGTCTTCATCGGCCAGACGGAGGCGCCGGTTCTCATTGCGCCTTACATCTCCTCGATGACCACGTCGGAGCTTCTGACGATGATGACCGGCGGCATGGCGCACGTATCGGGCGCAGTCATGCTGGCGTACGTCACGATGGGAGCGCCGCTCAAGTACCTCATCACCGCCTCGGTCATGGCCGCTCCGGGCACGTTTCTCATCGCCAAGATCCTCTGGCCCGAGACCGAAGCTCCGCAGACGATGGGCACCGTCAAGATGAAGGTTGAAAAGACGAGCGCGAACTTCATCGACGCGACGGCGGCGGGCGCCTCGCAGGGAATGACCCTCGTGCTCAACATCTCGGCGATGCTGATCGCATTCGTGGCATTGGTCGCGATGCTCAACGGTCTCCTGGGCTGGGTCGGCCATTTCGTCGGCCATCCCGAGTTCTCCATGCAGCAGATCTTCGGTTGGGTGCTCGGGCCGCTCGCGTTCATTCTGGGCGCGCCCAAGCAGGACATGGACACCGTCGGCAACCTGATCGCGAACAAAACGGTCGTCAACGAGTTCTTCGCTTTTTCGATGATGAAAGACGTTGTCGGCCAGCTCTCCGAGAAGGGCAAGCTCATCGCCACCTTCGCCCTGTGCGGCTTCGCGAACTTCTCGTCGATCGGGATTCAGATCGGAGGAATCGGCGGGCTCGCTCCGACGCGCAAGTCGGACCTGGCCCGGCTCGGGTTCCGGGCGCTTCTCGCCGGCTCGCTCGTCTCTTTCATGACCGCGGCGATCGCGGGTCTCATCTTCGAGTTCGCGGGGGTCTCCGCCCAATGAACGGCAGACCCGTGCTCGAGAGGCTGGATGAAGCGGCGAAGTCGATCCTTGCGAGGCACCATGAGAGACCGGCGGTCGGGCTCGTACTCGGATCCGGCCTCGGCGCCTTCGCCGAGCGGCTGACGGATCAGACCCGCATTCCTTATGCCGACATTCCGCACTTTCCCGCCCCGAGCGGCGTCGTCGGCCACGCGGGTGAGCTCGTTCTGGGCAAGGTCGGTGACGCTCCGGTCGCCGTCATGTCCGGCCGTATTCATTTCTACGAGGGCCGGACGATGGCCGAGGTCGTTTTTCCCGCCCGGCTTCTCGCGCGCCTGGGAGCTCAGGCGGTAGTGCTCACGAACGCGGCGGGCGGTGTCCGCCGGACCTTCAAGCCCGGAGACCTCATGCTCATCACCGACCACATCAACTTCTTCGGCACGAATCCCCTCGTCGGCCCTAACGACGAGCGTCTCGGACACCGGTTCCCGGACATGAGCGCCGTATACGACCGCGCGCTCCGCCGCGTCATCAAGTCGTCGGCGGCGAAGCTCCGGATCCCCCTGCGCGAGGGGGTCTATATCGGCCTCCACGGGCCATCCTACGAGACGCCCGCGGAGATTCGCGCCGTCCGGACTCTCGGCGCCGACGCGGTGGGAATGTCGACCGTGCCGGAAGCGATCGCGCTGCGGCACGCGTCGGTTCGGGTCGCAGGGATCTCGACGATCACCAACATGGCAGCCGGCATCCTGCCTCAGCCGCTCGAACACGACGAAGTCCTCAAGACGACGCAGCGGGTCGGCGAGCGCTTCGTGCGGCTTTTGACCGCCACGGTCCCCAGAATTGCCTCCGAGGTCTCGAAGTGATCCAGCCGGACATGGAGCAGCGCCTCGTCGCCGCTGCGACCGATGCGCGGACCCGGGCGCTCTGCCAGTACAGCGGGTTTGCTGTCGGAGCAGCGATCGAAGACGCGGAGGGAAGAGTCTGGAGCGGGTGCAACATCGAGAACAGCACGTTCGGACTGACGGTGTGCGCGGAACGGGTCGCGATCTGGAAGGCCCTGTCCGAGGGCATTCGGGACTTCCGAGCGGTCGCGGTCGTGACCGGGGCCTCGGAGCCGACGCCTCCCTGCGGCGCCTGCCGGCAGATCTTGTGGCAGTTCGCGCGCGACGTCCCGATCGTATCGGCCACGACCGGAGGAAAACGCAAACAGTACCGGCTCTCGGAGATCTTTCCGGAACCGTTCGACTTCTAGAGAAGTGACGAGTGACCCGTGACGAGTAACAAGCCGAAGACGGCGTTCCGCTTGTGGTGGCTCGCGTGCGCGATCGCGCTCGTGGCGGCTGCGCCGGCGGCGAAGAAGGAGAGCGCGGATCTGGTCGTCGTCCACGCTCGCCTCGTCACGATGGATCCGAATTTCGCCGTCTACGACTCGGGCGGACTCGCCGTCTCCCGAGGAAAGATCGTCGCCGTCGGCCCTTCGTCCGAAATCGATGGGCGCTTCGCGGCGAAGAGCCGATTCGATGCGCACGGTTCCATCGTCATGCCGGGCCTCGTCAACACGCATACGCACGCCGCGATGAGCCTCCTGCGCGGGATCGCGGACGATCTGCCGCTGGATCGATGGCTTCAGGAAGACATCTTCCCGGCGGAGGCCAAGAACGTTTCGCCCGAGTTCGTGTACGACGGGACGCTCGCGGCTGCGCTCGAGATGACCGAGGGAGGAACGACGACCTTCGCCGACATGTACTACTTCGAGTCGGAGGCAGCGAGGGCGGTCGAC
>DATDNV010000573.1:0-6573 GCA_036518075.1 Thermoanaerobaculia bacterium | reverse complement strand
ACTTTGAACTTTGAACCTTGAACTTTGAACCAGTAAGGCACTTATGAAGACAGTTTTCTTTCGCAAACATGGCGGCAACGAAGTTCTCGAGTACGGCGACTGGCCCACGCCCGAGCCCGGCCCGGACGAGGTTCGTGTGGCGATCCGCGCGGCCGCGCTCAATCATCTCGACCTTTTCGTGCGCAGCGGCATTCCCGATGTGCCGCTCCCCCAGATACCGGGCGCAGACGGATCGGGCGTCGTGGACGCGTGCGGCGCCGGGGTCGACGCGTTTCGGCCGGGCGACCGCGTTCTCGTCCAGCCCGGTCTTTACGACAACGTGTGCGAGTACTGCCGCGCCGGCGAGCAAAGCGTCTGCGTCAAGTTCCAGATCCTCGGAGAACACGTCCCCGGGACGTTCGCGGAGTACGCCGTGCTTCCCGCGCGGAACCTGTTTCCGATCCCGGAGGGCCTCTCCTTCGAGCAGGCCGCCGCTTTTCCCCTCGTCTACCAGACGGCATGGCGCATGCTGATCGGACGGGCCGCCTTGAAACCCGGCGAAACGGTCCTGATCCACGGAGCGGGTGGGGGAGTCTCCGGAGCGGCGATCGAGATCGCTCGTCTCGTGGGGGCGCGCGTCTTCACGACCACGTCGGGCGCCGACAAAGCGGCTCGAGCTCGCGAAACGGGAGCGGACCTCGTGGTCGACTACACGAAGGAGGACGTGTCCCGCGCCATCCGCACCGCGACGAACAAGCGAGGAGTGGATGTCGTCGTCGATTCCGTGGGAGAGAAGACGTGGACGACTTCCGTTCGCTCGGTCGCCAAGGGCGGCCGCATCGTCACCTGCGGCGCGACCTCCGGTCCTCATCCGCAGGAAGACATGCGGCTGATCTTCTGGAAGCAGATTTCGATTCTGGGCTCGACGATGGCGAGCGACAAGGAGTTTCGGACTCTGCTGTCGGTCGTTGGATCGGGAAAGCTCGCCGCCCGCATCGACAAAGTCTTTCCGATGTCCCGGGTTCGGGAGGCCTATCAGCGAATGGAGGAAGGCCAGCAGTACGGCAAGATCCTCCTCATTCCCGATTCAGTCGAGAGCCGCTGGCCGGACGGGGACTAGAGGAGAATTGAGAATTGGGGACGAGGGCCCAGAGAGAGACCCGGTTTAGAACATTCTCGGCTGCTGGTCGCCCGACAACCGCGACGGTTCAACTACTGAAGAGATTTCGTCGCCTTCCGTAGTGTCATTCCGAGGAGCGCAGCGACGAGGAATCTGCTCCGGCCTACACTCCGAACGCAGATCCCTCGCTTCGCTCGGGATGACAGCAGGGGTTCGGAATGACGATCGTCGCTGATCGCAGCATCAGACCGACGAGCTTCACCGCCGGAAGAGCCAGAAGAGAAGCGTCAGCAGAAGCGAGAGCAGCAGGCAGGTCACGAGCGGAAAGGCGAATGTGAAACCAGGTCGCCTCACAACGATGTCGCCGGGGAGTCAGCCGAAATAGCGAGAGACCACCGGCCAAAGGAGCGCAGCCGCAACCAGCATGAGACCGGCGGCAAGCAACAGCGCTCTGATCGGATTCAACATTCAAGATTCAATATTCAAGATTTGGGCCCTGGTCAATTTTGAATCTTGAATTACTATAGGTCGTCCTCCCGGGCCGGTCGGCTCGTTCTCCCTGCGGCCACAAAATGACGGAAAAGATGAGTGCTACGGCATCCTTGCGCATCCATGACCTGCCTTCGGACGATCGACCTCGAGAGCGCCTCGCGCGCCTGGGCTCCGCCGCTCTCTCCAACGAAGAGCTGCTTGCGCTCCTGCTCGGCTCCGGAATCGCAGGGGAGAGCGCGCTCGACCGGTCTCGGAAGATCTTGGCTGCTCACGGCGGCCTGCCCGGCCTCGCGAGCATGAGCGGCGCGGAGCTTCAGCGGGAAAAGGGCATCAAGGGAGCGCGCGCCTGCGCGATCGAGGCGGCGCTCGAGATCGGGCGGCGTCTCGCTCGGGAACCTCTTTCCCAACGGGACCTCTTCAACGAGCCGGCGGTCGTGAAGGACTACCTGAAGCGCGCCCGCGGAGACGGCCTCCAGGAGCGGACGGGAGCCCTCTTTCTCAATGCGCGGAACCGTCTGCTGCGGGACGATCCGGAGATCTACCGGGGCACGCTCGACCGCGCGGTCGTCGAGCCGCGCGAGATTCTGAAGAGGGCGATCCTGGCCAATGCGGCGGGTCTGATCCTGTACCACAACCATCCTTCGGGTGATCCGACTCCGTCGCGCGAGGACCGCGAGTTCACGAGGCGGCTCGCGTCCGCTGCCGAATCGGTCGGAGTGCGCCTTCTCGACCACATCGTCGTCGGCCGGGGCGGGTGCCTGTCTTTCCGCGAGGCAGGATTGATGTAAAACGTCGCTCTTGCTTGCTCGAGCTCTGGCTCCGCCACCGGCGATCGGCTCGTCCGGATGCGGACTCGACCGCTCGCCTGAGCTCTCGCTGCGCTCTCGCTCCCGCAGCGTGACGCTCCTCCCCTCTGGGAGACTCCTCGCGCTGCGAACCAAGGGAGGGCTTGTGCTTCGTGACTCGCCTTGCCGCGCTAACTTTGAACCGTCTCTTCCGAGGCCGGGCAGCCCGCCGGTGACGGTGCGTTGTCGGGTCTAGCCCGGCCTCGCAACGGAGTCGCTCCGCGACCGGCGGCCGAAAACTTTCTAAACGGGAGCCGGAACGAGGGCCTGGGCATCCGCGCGCCCCATTGAAATTCTTCGCACCTCGACGTGCGCCAGCGCCGAGCGCCCGAATTTCTCTGAGGCAAGCTAGACTCCCGCCTGCACCATGAAGTCCTTCTACATCACGACGCCGATCTACTACGTCAACGATCTGCCGCACATCGGGCATATCTATTCGACCGTCGCGACCGACACCGCCGCGCGGTTTCACCGCCTCATGGGCGAGCCCACTCGCTTTCTCACCGGGACCGACGAGCACGGACAAAAGATGGAGAAGGCGGCGGCGGAGCAGGGCAAAACGCCGCTCGAGCTCGCAGACCGGGTCGTCGCGCGCTACGCGGATCTGTATCGCCGGTTCGAGATTTCCAACGACGACTTCATTCGGACGACGGAGCCGCGCCACCGGGCGGGTGTCGAAGCGCTGATCGCCCTCATCGAAGCGGCGGGGGATCTCTACGTCGCGCCTCATGAAGGCTGGTATTGCGTCAGCTGCGAGGCCTTCTATACCGAGAAGGAGCTCGACGACGCGAAACGATGTCCGGTCCACGGCACGCCCACGACCTGGGAATCGGAAGAGAACGTCTTCTTTCGCCTCTCCAAGTACGCGGATGCGCTTCTCGAGCATTACCGTCGGCATCCGGAATTCGTGCGGCCCGAGACTCGCCTGGCGGAGGTCGTTTCGTTCGTGCGCGGCGGGCTGAGCGATCTCTCCGTCTCCCGGTCGAAGGTCAAGTGGGGAATTCCGTTTCCGGGGCGTGAGGGCGTCGTTTACGTCTGGCTCGACGCGCTTTCCAACTACATCACGGCGCTCGGCTTTGGCTCCCGCGATCCGAGCCTGTATCGGGAATTCTGGGAAAACGAGGATGGCCGACGGGTCCACGTCATCGGGAAGGACATTCTTCGCTTCCACGCCGTCTACTGGCCGGCGTTCCTGCTCTCGGCGGGCCTGCCGCTTCCGACGACCGTCTGGGCCCACGGCTGGTGGCTTCGCGACGAGAAGAAGATGTCGAAGTCGGTGGGCAACGTGGTCCGCCCGGATCGCCTCGTCGAGCGATTCGGACCGGACTCGCTTCGATACTTTCTGCTGCGCGAGATGACGTTCGGACAGGATGCCCGCTTTTCCGACGAGGCGTTCCTGGCGCGGTACAACGCGGATCTCGCCAACGATCTCGGAAACACCGTCTCGCGGGTTGCCGCGCTCTGCCGCCAGAGCTACGGCGGAACTCCCCCCGAGTCCTCGCGCGACAACGAGCTCGTGGCCGCGTTCGAGAAAGCCCGAGACGAATGGAAGATCGCTCTGGAAGCCTTTGCGTTCAGCCGTGCCCTCGAGATCGTCTGGAGATTCCTGTCCGAGGTGAACGGCTACGTCGTCGCGCGAGAGCCTTGGAAGATCCGCAAAGAGGAGGGGACTTCGGGAACGCTGGCGCGCGTGCTGTACGCGTCTGCGGAATCGGTGCGTCTGGCCGGCGTGATGTTGTGGCCCTTTGCACCGAAGACCGCTCGGAGGATTTTCGAGGCGGTGGGCGCGCCGCCGCGCGATCCCATCGGCACCGACCTCGCCTGGGGAGGGTTGCCGACGGGGGTTGCGGTGCCCGAAGCTCCGCCGCTCTTCCCCCGCGCCGACACGGCGGCTTATTTTGACGAAAGGAAAGAGGACATGACCGAACCGACTCAGGGAACCCCACCGCCTTCCGACGAGCGCATCGGGATCGACGAGTTCCAGAAAGTGCGGCTCGTGACCGGCAAGATCCTCGAGGCCGAACGAGTGCCCAAGTCAAACAAGCTGGTCAGGCTCCAGGTCGACCTCGGCACCGAGAAACGTCAGGTGGTGGCGGGGATCGCCGCTGTCTACCCGCCCGAGTCGCTCGTGGGGCGCAACGTGGTGATCGTCGCGAACTTGAAGCCCGCAACGTTGATGGGCGTCGAGTCGAACGGAATGGTTCTCGCCGCGACGGTCGGCGAGAAGGGCGAGCCGGCGCTGCTCGAAGTTCCGGGCAACGTCCCACCGGGGAGCAAGGTCAAATAGATTGTGATTCGAGATTGGTGATTGGTGATCAGGGTGAATCGAGAAACGGGCTGGCCTGATCGTGTCTAGCTCCGATCAATCGCAAATCGCAAATCACCAATCGCCAATTCTTTCTGACTCCCACTGCCACCTGGCGATGGTGGAGGGCGCCGCCGAGCTGATCGCGCGGGCAAGAACGGCCGGAGTCGGGCGTTTTCTCGTACCGGGAACCACGCTCGCCGATTCGGAGGCGGCGGTTCGGCTCGCGGCCGAGCACGAAGGAGTCTGGGCCGCGGTGGGTGTTCATCCACACGAGGCGAAGGACTTCGATGCGGAGCGCGACGGACCCAGGCTCGAGCGGCTCGCTAGGCAGCCGCGCGTGGCCGCGATCGGCGAAGTCGGGCTCGACTTCCACTATGACTTCTCGCCCAGAGAGAAGCAGGCCGAAGTGCTCCAATGGATGCTCGACCTGGGCCGCCGGCTCTCGCTCCCGGTGATCCTCCACAATCGAGAGAGCGGCGACGTGATGCTCCGAATCCTGCGCGGTCTGCCCCGGCGCGAGAGACCCGGCGTCTTTCACTCGTTCACCGAGAACGCCGAGTTCGGGCGAGAGGCGCGGGAGCTCGGCTACCTGATCTCCTTTTCCGGAATGATCACTTTTCGTGCGGCCGAGAACATCCGTGCCGCCGCATCCGAGACACCGCTCGAAGCGATGCTGATCGAGACCGACACGCCCTACCTCGCGCCGGTACCCTACCGCGGCAAGCCGAACGAGCCGGCCTTCGTCATCGAAACCGCGAAGAGACTGGCGGAGGTCAAGGGAGCCGATCTCGCCCGCGTCGCCGACGCCACCACATCGAACTTCGAGAAGCTCTTTGGTTCGAGATGAGCCCCCGCCGCATCAACCCTCAGGAATTCGAGGCGTACGTCGAAGAGGCCCTCGCGTCGCTTCCGGAGAAGTTCCGCCGGTATCTGGAGAACATCGTCGTGGTCGTCGAAGAAGAGCCAGCCGACGAAGATTACGACGAGATGGACGTTCCCGAGGATGAGGAGCTGTTTGGAGTCTTTCGAGGCGTCCCCTATTTCGACCGCGCAGCCACGGCGTCCCACCTTCCGGCACAGATCGCGATCTTCCGAGGACCGATCCTCCGCTCCTGCGAGACCCGCCGCGAGGCGGTCGGCGAAATCCGCGACACGGTCGTCCACGAGATCGGGCACATGCTTGGCCTCGGCGACGAAGAGATGCCTTACTAGAAAGGGGAAATCGTCATGAGGAGAATCGTCTTCGGGCCGCTCCTTTTCGTGTTGTTCGCTGCGGTTGTCGAAGGACAAGGAAGAGTCGCAGGGGCACTCGAGGACGGATCCCGGACGATCGCCGTGAACGGCGAGGCGGTGATCTACGTGGTCCCCGACGAGGCGATCGTGAGGCTCGGAGTCGAGACGTTCGCTCCTTCGCTGGCCGAGGCCACTTCGTCCAACTCGGCAACCGGGAGCCGCATCGTCAAAGCGCTTCGGGCGCTCGGCCTGAGCGAGAAGAACACTCAGGCGGACCATGCAGAAGTCGAGATCGTCTACCCGAAGGACGGGGTCGCCGCCGGCATCGCCGGCTATCGCGTTCGCCGCGCGTACGCGGTCACCGTGACCGATGTCTCTCGTCTCGACGGTGTCATCGAGGCGGCGCTCAAGAACGGCGCGAATCACCTGGAGGGCTATGAGCTGCGAACGACGGAGCTCCGCAAGTATCGCGACGAGGCGCGCAAACAGGCAGTCAACGCCGCTCGGGAGAAGGCGGAGGCGCTCGCCGCGGAGCTCGGCTGCAAGTTGGGCGCTCCCCGCTCGATCGGCGAGAGTTACTACGGCTGGTTCGGGAC
>DATDNV010000572.1:0-2817 GCA_036518075.1 Thermoanaerobaculia bacterium | reverse complement strand
GGTCTCTTCCAGCCCGGCAGGTAGACCGGATCCTCGTTCAAGGGGATGACGTTTACCTTGACGGGAATTCCGGCGAGAAGCTTGGCGAGGCGCGCCGCATCCTCCGGAGAGTCGTTGATGCCCTCAATCAAGACGTATTCGACGGTGATTCGCCTGCGAGACTCGAGAGGCCAGAGACGCATTGCCGCGACGAGCCCCGCCAGAGGATAGGTCGCGTTGATGGGCATCAGGCGCGTGCGCGTCTGCTCGTCCGACGCGTTGATCGAGACCGCGAGGTTGGGACGCCGCGCCTGCGCCCCGAAGACCGAAAAAGCCGGAGTGATCCCGGATGTCGACACCGTCACCCGCCTCGGGGAGAGGATCTCGAACAGAACGTCGAGCGCGGGAAGCACGCCTCCGGGATTGAGGAACGGCTCCCCCATCCCCATGAACACGACGCGGAGCCCCTCCGTCGAGCGGCCGGCGTCTGCCAGAACGACGTGGAGCTGCCCCAGAATCTCGCCGGCCGTGAGATTTCTCCCGCCGCCGAGCCGGCCCGTGACGCAGAAGACGCAGTCGACCGCGCAGCCGGTCTGAGAGGAGAGACAGACCGTGAACGGGATTGGGGATTGGTGCTTGGCAATTCGTGATTTCGAAACCGTTTCCGGACTCGGCTTCGGACTTCGGACTTCGGACCTCGGACTCTCCGCTACCCTCGCGTCCTCGAATTCGTTGACGTCCGCCTGATTTCGCTCGCCCGGCATGAAGACCGCTTCGATCAACGCTCCATCCGACAGCTTGAGGCCATACTTGGAGCTTCGGTCAGCCGAATCCACGCGCCGCACGATCTCCGGAAATCGCAGCGGTATCTCTCCCGCCAGACGAAGACGCAGATCCCGCGGTAGCTCCCGCATCTCGTCGTACCCCTTCGCTGCCCGCCGATGAAGCGCATCGAAGATCTGTCGGCCGCGGTATCTCGGAAGATCGAGAGATTCGGCGAACGCCTCCCAGGCGGACGAGGTCATACCGAGGGGATCGACGGGAAAGCTCAACACAGGAATCTTAGACCTTTGGGCGGCGGGGAGTGGCGAGAGGACCGGGGACGTCAGCCGCGCTGAGCGCGGGCGGAGACCGGTCGCGGCGCTGTCCGGCGCGTGGCACCGCGGCGCGCCCGGACCTTGCGAGTGGGATCGATGCCGACCGACTTCAGGAAGCGAAGGTCTTTGATGTTGATGCGAAAGGCAGCTCGCTCGCCAGGCGCCAGAAGCTCCTCGGCGCCGGCCTCTTTGCGGTTCACCAGCCGTCGCGCGTTGCGCGCTTCCCGGCGATTGACTCCGACCTTCGCGTCCAGAACCATGTAGAGGTTGTAACCCTCGTCCCGGATCCGCTGAATCGAGTCGTGCACACGGCCCGAGCCGGAGATCGATTCGTTGATCGCCTGCCCGAGCTCCTTGAGCATTTCGCGAAGGTGGTCGTTCAATTCCATGGCCGCAGCGATTATCGCCTCCGCTTTCAAGGACCGCAAGGACGTTCCTCGAATGACTGGTATACTGAACTCGTTCCCTCCTGCCCGAGGTTTGTTCAGGCTACGCCCTCCGGTTTTTTCCCTTGCGGCTCTCCGTCTTCCGTTTCTTTCCCGATCACCGAAAACAGACAACTGATAGGTTCTCGCCGTGTTCTCGTTCTTCGCTCATCTCGTCTGCACTAAATGCGGGGCGCAGTACGAGCGTGATCGTCGCTTGAATCTTTGCCCCGCCGCGGGATGCGCCGGCTCGCTCTTCGCGCGGTATCACCCCTCCTCTCTCGACCGGGATGCGTTCCGCGCGCGGCCTCGGTCGATGTGGCGCTGGCACGAAATGATGCCCGTCGAAGAACCTGGTGACGTCGTCACGCTTGGGGAAGGCGACACACCCCTGCTCGCCGCGAACCGCCTCGCCTCCGTCGCCGGCTTCACGGACCTGTGGATCAAGGACGAGGCGAACAATCCAACCGGTTCCTTCAAGGCGCGCGGTCTCTCCGCTGCCGTCTCCAAAGCGAAGGAGCTCGGTTCGAAAAAGATCGCACTACCGACGGCGGGCAACGCGGGCGGCGCCGCAGCCGCTTACGCTGCGAGAGCGGGTATCGAGTGTCACGTCTTCATGCCCGCCGACGCACCGGCGGTCTTCCGGATCGAGTGCGAACGGTACGGGGCGAAGCTGACTCTTGTCGACGGATTGATCGACGCCTGCGGAAAGATCGTTGCCGAACGCGCCCCGAAAGAGGGCTGGCACGACGTCTCGACGCTCAAAGAGCCCTATCGCGTCGAGGGCAAGAAGACGATGGGCTACGAGCTCGCCGAGGCGTTCGGATGGAAGCTGCCCGGCGCGATCCTCTATCCCACGGGAGGAGGAACCGGTCTCATCGGGATGTGGAAGGCCTTCGACGAGATGGAAGAGCTCGGCTGGATCGGTTCGGATCGGCCGCGCATGATCGCCGTGCAGGCGGAAGGATGCGCTCCGATCCCGAAAGCCTTCGAAGAAGGCAAGGACGTCTCGCAAAAGTGGGAAAACGCCCAGACGTACGCGCTGGGTCTACGCGTGCCCAAGGCGTACGCCGACTACCTGATCCTTCGCGACATCCGGGCCTCGGGCGGATGCGCCGTCACCGTCAGCGACGACGAGATGCGCCGCGCGTGCGACGAGCTGGGAGAAAAAGAAGGGCTCTTTGCTTCCCCGGAAGGCGGAGCCGCCTGGGCCGCGGCGAAGAGACTGGCCGAGCAGGGAAAGCTTGATTTATCGAGCCGGATCGTGCTGTTCAATACAGGCAGCGGGTTCAAGTACCTCTGACGCCGCGGGCGAG
>DATDNV010000571.1:0-3693 GCA_036518075.1 Thermoanaerobaculia bacterium | reverse complement strand
CGGAACTCCGACGGCGTGATTCCGAACTCGCGCCGGAACGCGGCCGTGAAGTGGCTATGGCTCGAGTAGCCGAGGTCGAGCGCGACGTCGGTGAGATCGAACGACGCACGCCCGATCCGCTCGAGAGAGGCCGCGAGCCGCAGGCGATTGCGGAAGCCATGGAGCGTCGATCCGGTGGCTCTTCGGAATGCGCGGCAGAGGCGGAAGACGGAGACGCCGAGATTCGCCGCGATCTCGGAAAGCGGCACGTGGCCGTGGAAGATCTTCCCCACCGCGACCTTCGCGTCCTCCGCGAGAGACCGGTCTTTCTTTCGAGAGGCATCCGCGGCCGGGGACGCCGGGGACCGGCCCTCGCCCTGCGCCCGGTACGCGTGGGACAGCAGATCCGTGAGAACCCCCATCGACTCTTCTTCGACCTCCATGGGATCGAGCGTCGGGTCCGCGGTGAGCGCGTCGACGATGCGGCGCTGCCGCAGGTAGCAGCGCGGGTCGCCCGGGCCGTAGGTGAACCGAAAGGGAGCCATCGTTCGCTCCGCGCTCTCCGGGTCGAGCGAGGCGAGAGCGTCGGAGAGCACGTCGGGACCGAACGCGAACCATTCGCACCGGTCGGGCGAGCCATTGATCGACTCGCGCCGGTAGATCTGGCCTCGGTTGTAATAGGTCACGAGCTCGGGCCCGGCGACGAACCCCTCCTGGCCCTCGTGCGCGATCCGAACGAGCATCCTTGGAAAAACCAGGATGTTCCTCTGGATGGGACCAGAGTCCTGAAAACGAGGATGACCTGGCCAGACCCGGAACTTGCCAATCCCGACGACCGGACTCTCGAAGAGAATCCGGTCGAGAGGATCCCTTTCCTTCGTCAAGGGAGCTTCCAGCGCTTGGGCCACCGTATCCCATTACGGGAGTCGCCTTTTAAGGTTGCGGGCTCTCTCGCGGGCATGACATCTGTACCGGCCCGCTGCGCGGGCCAGTTAACTTTCCTAAACCCTGAGCCTTGAAAGTCAGCGGAGTCCCTGGTTTAGAAAATTCTCGGCGCCGGTCGCGCAGCGACCGCCCAGCGCCGACAGTCCCGTCCGAGAGGCTCCGCTACGGGAGAAGCCCGCTGCTCGGGGTTGGGGGCTCCACTCTCGCTTAGAAAATTTCGCGGCGCCGGTCGCGCAGCGACCGCCTGCGCCGCCTAGCGGTCCGGCAGTTTCGGGACGTCGCCCGGATAGGCCTGCGTCGCGCTCGGGGGTGCCCACGCGTCCGTCACTCCGGGGACTCCGTAATAGATCCAGTTGGGGCCGCCGCTCAGCCCCTCGGCGGAAGGGGACGAAGGCGCCGGACTTTCCCGGATCACCGTGGCCGTGCCGCCCTGCATGGGCAGGTTCGCGTTCGTCTTCACGCCCATCTGCGCCTGCTTGATCTTGAAGGCCTCGACTCCATCCACTCGAGAGACCTTCTGGACGTCGGTCTGTTTGAGACTGACGAGAGTCCCCTCCTTCCAGGTGTGAAAGAGGTAGTTCGTGCCTTTCAGCTTGGGCTCGTCGCGGGCGTACATTTTGTGATCGGGGACGACCACGAGCTGGTAGATGTACTCCTTGTCCAGATCCTTCGTTCTTTTCGTGACCCCTTTGATCCGCGCCTTCGGAACCCGGATCATGTCTCCTTCGGGCCACACCTTGAAGACATAGAAATCCCCCTGGATGACGGGCTCGCTCAAGGCAAAGCCGTATCCGGAGGGATTGAGGTCGACCTGGTAGATGTCGAGAAAGTGGTGCGCCGATGCGGGCTGAGCCTGACCGGGCGGGACCGCAGACTGCTGTACCGGCGCCGGCTGCTGGGCCTGCAGGCCTGCAGCGAGAGACAGAGCGACCGCATAGAGGCTGATTGGGTGACGCATAACGCGCCTCCTTGCGCAAAGCGTATCACCGGACACGGCTCGCTCGAGCCTTCCCCTAGGTGAAGTCGCGCCATGGAACCGTGATTTCTCCGCACGTTGTTCTCACGAGGTCGCCCGCGACGGGACCATCTCCCTCGTCGCCTCGCTCAGGCCATGCCGACGAAAGTCAGACCCGGGCCCTCGCTTGTCGTTCGGTCGCAGCCTTGCGGGAGGCGAAAGCTTCGCTGCGCCACGCTCCCGTCGCCCGAACTGAGGGTCGAGAATGACATCTTGTCAGAGGGCCGAAGGGGTGACGCCGGACAGAGATCTCGCGCGCGTGCGGAGGGGCCCTCCCTCGGAACGAGCCTTCCATCCGGCGGCAGCACGGCGCGCGAGATGTCCGGGGGCAAGACCCCGAAGGCCCGTCTCGATCAGTGGAATTAACCTCTTGGGAAATGACATCCAGCGCCCCTCAGTCCGCCCGCAGCGCCCGCACCGGATCGATCCGCGTCGCGCGAAGGGCGGGAAGAATGCTGGAGATGCAGGCCACGAGAACGACCAGCAGCATCGCCGACGCGAACGTCCTGAGGTCGTGAGCGGCAACGCCGAAGAGAAACCCGGAGAGCACGCGGCCGAGCGCCAGCGCCGCCGCCGCGCCGAGCACGATCCCGCTCGCGACGGGCACGAGCGACTGGCCGACCATCAGCCGCAGAATTCGAGCGCGTCCCGAGCCCAGCGACAGTCGGATGCCGATCTCTCGCGTCCGCTCGATGACGGAAAACGCGGTGACCGCGTAGATTCCGGACAGCGCGAGCGCGAGCGCCGCCGCCGCGAACAGCTCGAGAAGCGTGGTCTGAAATCGGCGATCGGCCAGAGAGGCGCCGAGCACCTCCTCCATCGGCCGTATTCCCGCCACGGCGACGTCGGGATCAATCGCATGGACCTCGCGGCGAAGCGACGCGGCGACCCCCGACGGATCGCCCTGGACCCTCACCGCGACGCAAAAGATGTTCGCGAGCCAGACCGCCACATCCTTCGGCGTTTGCGAGTAGGGCACGTAAACGTCGGCAGTCCCGTCGGCGTCGAGGCCCGTGCTCTTGACGTCCCCGACGACGCCGACGATCTGGACTTCGCGCCAGGGTTCCAGGTCGTCGATGCGCAGCCTCGCGTTCAGAGCGCTGCCGTTGGAGAAGTGCCGCCGGGCGAGCGTCTGGCTGACGAGCGCCACGGGCAACGTCTCCGCGCGATCCTCGAAGCCGATCTCGCGGCCCTCGAGCACGGGAACTTTCAGGGTCTTCAGGTATCCGGCGCCGACGGCGCGATAGTTCGCGGAAGGCGTCTCCTTGGGGTCGAGCGGCGGCTGACCCACGATCGTGAAGGAGATGCTGGCCTTCCATTGGGTGAACGGATTGATCGACACGGTCGCAGCGCCGGCGACACCCGGCGCCGATGCGAAACGCTCCGTGACTCGTTGGGAGAACGCGGTGATCGCTTCCGGAGTCCCGTAGCGGCTCTTCGGCAGCGAGAGTTGCACCGCGAGAAGCTTGCGCGGGTCGAAACCCGGATCGGTCGCCTGCAGTCGATGAAGCGTTCGAATGAGAAGTCCCGCGACGACGAGCAGAAGGAGCGAGAGACCCACCTCGGTCGCGACCAGCACCGCGCGCGTGCGGGCGCTGCCTCGGCCGTCCGTCTGTCCGCGGCCTCCCCCTCTCAGCCCTTCGGAGGGAGCCCGGCTTCCCTGAAGTGCCGGAACCAGGCCGAGCGAGAGACCCGCCGCGATCGAGAGCGCGAGATTGAAGAGGAGCACCGTGCCATCGATCCCGATCTCCGAA
>DATDNV010000570.1:0-2728 GCA_036518075.1 Thermoanaerobaculia bacterium | reverse complement strand
CTCCCACATGCGAAGAGCGAGGTTACTCGTAACACCCGTGTAGAGCGTCTTGGACCGATTGGATGCGATGTAGGTCGAGTACGTTTTCACTCAGCGAAGTTTATGTTTAGCCCACGAGGGTAGTCCCTCGCGCAGCCTGCCCCGAACAGGACGCGTGACTCGAAGCGATGAGAGCAGATCCCTCGCTCCGCTCGGGATGACAAATGGGTGTTGTCATTCCGAGGAGCCCAGCACCCCCTGACATTCCGAGGAGCCCTTCACTCTTTTGTCATTCCGAGGAGCGCAGCGACGAGGAATCTACCCTCGCCTGAACTTTCGCAGGCAGTTCCCTCGCTCCGCTCGGGATGACAAATGGGTGTTGTCATTCCGAGGAGCGAAGTGACGAGGAGACATCTGAACCGGCCCGCTGCGCGGGCCAATTAACTCTTCCAACCGGTGGCCCCGCAGAACGTGCCCGGCTCTGGTTTAGAAAATTTCTGGCCGCCTGGCCGCGCAGCGGCCTCCGCGGCCTGTTCCCTCGCTCCGCTCGGGATGACAGGTAGGGGTGAGGGGCTCGGGATGACAGAAAAGCGAGTCATCCGGTATGCGCGCGCTTCCCCTCTCCTTCCCGGAGAGGGTTGGGGTGAGGGGCGTACAGAAGCCGAGCTGCCGCTTAGGGAACCGACCTCGGGAACCGGTGTCCCTTCTCCTGGTGGCTCACGCATGATCGCCAATCGCCGTCTCGACCCGCGCCTCTATCAGATCGCGATGCTCGCGTGCCTTCTCCTCTATGGAATTCTCGTCCTCGATTTCGACGTCTCCGTGGGACGCGGGGCGGTCCTGATCGGTACAGCCCTCGCCACGCAGCTCGCCTGCACCCGAATCTGGAAGCTCCCCTTCTTCGATCCCAAGAGCGCCGCCATCTCCGGCCTGTCGCTCAGTCTCCTGCTTCGCACCAACTCGCTGCTGATCGCCGCCGCGGCCGCGATCGCCGCCGTCGCTTCCAAGTTCCTGGTGCGGTGGAACGGCAAGCACCTCTTCAATCCAACCAACTTCGGCATCGTCGCGACGATTCTCGCGACCGGGCGTGCCTGGGTCTCACCGGCTCAGTGGGGCAACACGGCCTTCTTCGGCTTCCTCCTTGCCTGCATCGGTGGCCTCGTCGTCAACCGCTCCGCCCGAAGCGACGTGGCCTTCGCCTTCATCGCGAGCTACGTCGCACTTCTTTTCGGCCGTTCGCTCTGGCTGGGCGAGCCGCTCGCGATCCCGACTCATCGCCTCGAAAGCGGCGCGCTGCTCATCTTCACGTTCTTCATGATCTCCGACCCCAAGACCACTCCGAACTCCCGTACCGGACGAATCCTGTTCGGCGCGCTCGTCGCTCTCGGTGCCTGGTTCGTGCAGTTCCGGCTCTTTCACACCAACGGCCCGCTCTGGTCTCTGGCGTTCTTCTCTCTGCTCGTCCCTTTGATCGACCTCGTACTGCCGGGAGAGCGCTACGCCTGGAACGTCGCGCCCTTCCCGAGAAAAGGAGATTCGTATGTCTCGCTCGGCCGGCTCCTCCCGGTGGCTTCCCTTCCTCGCCCTGTTTCTCGCGGCGCCCGCCGCCTTCGGGTTTTGCGGGTTCTACGTGGCCAAGGCGGACACCAAGCTCTTTAACCGGGCATCTCAGGTCGCGCTCGTTCGCGACGGCGAACGTACCGTCATCACGATGGCCAATGACTTCGAGGGGAACCTCAAGGAGTTCGCCGTCGTCGTTCCGGTGCCGACTTTTCTTCGCAAAGAGCAGATCCACATCGGCGACAAGGCCCTGATCGATCACCTCGATGCCTACTCCTCTCCCCGTCTCGTCGAGTACTTCGATCCGGATCCGTGCGAAATGTACAAGGCGCGGAAAGAGGCGGCCGTCAATATGCAGGCCGCGGCTCCAATGGCCGATGCCGATAGACGCGCCAAGAGCCTCGGCGTCACGATCGAGGCCCGCTACACGGTCGGCGAGTACGACATCCTGATTCTTTCAGCCGAGCAGTCGAGCGGCCTCGAGACCTGGCTTCGCGAGAACGGCTACCGGATTCCGGACGGAGCCGGGCCGATCCTGAGCAGTTATCTAAAGCAGAACGTCCACTTTTTCGTCGCGAGGGTGAACCTCAAGGAGCAGTCGCGTCTGGGCTTCTCGTATTTGCGTCCGATCCAGGTCGCCTTCGAGTCGCCGAAGTTCATGCTTCCGATCCGTCTCGGAACGGTCAACGCGAACGGACCTCAGGAGCTTTTCATCTACGCGCTGACTCGCAAGGGCCGCGTCGAGACGACTAACTACAGGACGGTCAAGCTCCCCTCCGAGATGGACATTCCGCTCTTCGTCAAAGGCGAGTTCGGCAGCTTCTATCGGGCGCTCTTCTCCGAGCAGGTTCGGAGAGAGCGGATGAAGAGCGTCTTTCTCGAGTACGCCTGGGACATGAACTGGTGCGACCCCTGCGCCGCGCAGCCGCTGTCGCGCGATGAGCTCCGAAATCTCGGCGTCTTCTGGCTGGCCTCCGGACCCAACGGCGCCGGCGGCCCGCAGGAAGTCTTTCTGACTCGCCTCCATGTCCGCTACGACGCCGATCACTTCCCGGAGGATCTCGTCTTCCAGCAGACCGCCGATCGCGCGAACTTCCAGGCCCGCTACGTTCTGCGCCACGCTTACCAGGGACAGATCAACTGCTCCTCCGACGCCTACCGCGAGCAGCTCGCCGCGCGCCACGAGCAG
>DATDNV010000569.1:0-4036 GCA_036518075.1 Thermoanaerobaculia bacterium | reverse complement strand
AAGGACCTGACCGACAACGTCAACTCGATGGCGGGCAATCTGACTTCGCAGGTGCGCAACATCGCGGCGGTGACGACCGCTGTGGCTAACGGCGACCTGTCCAAGAAGATCACGGTCGACGTCAAGGGCGAGATCCTGGAGTTGAAGGACACGATCAACACGATGGTGGACCAGCTGCGGTCGTTCGCGTCGGAGGTCACGCGTGTGGCGCGCGAGGTCGGAACGGAGTGGAAGCTCGGCGGCCAGGCGGACGTGCGGGGCGTATCCGGAACGTGGAAGGACCTGACCGACAACGTCAACTTCATGGCCGGGAATCTCACCAGCCAGGTGCGGGGCATCGCCAGGGTCGTGACCGCCGTGGCTAATGGCGACTTGCAGCGGAAGCTGTCGGTCGAGGCGAAAGGAGAGATCGCCGCCCTGGCCGACACGATCAACGGGATGATCGATACGCTCGCGACGTTCGCGGATCAGGTCACCAGCGTGGCGCGCGAAGTCGGCGTCGAAGGGAAGCTCGGAGGCCAGGCGAGCGTTCCGGGCGCCGCGGGGACCTGGAAGGACCTCACCGACAACGTCAACCAGCTCGCCGCGAATCTCACGACCCAGGTTCGAGCGATCGCCGAAGTCGCGACCGCCGTCACGAAGGGAGATCTCACTCGCTCCATCGCGGTGCAGGCCTCGGGAGAGGTGGCGGCCCTCAAGGACAACATCAACGAGATGATTCGGAACCTCAAGGACACGACGCTGAAGAACAGCGAGCAGGATTGGCTCAAGACCAACCTCGCGAAGTTCTCCCGGATGCTTCAGGGCCAGAAGGACATGCTCACCGTCGGCCGGCTGATTCTTTCCGAGCTCGCGCCCGTCGTCTCGGTCCAGCAGGGTGTCTTCTACACGCTCGACGACTCCGGCGAACAGCCCGTGCTGAAGCTGCTCGCCAGCTACGCGTGCAAGTCGCGGTCGCTGGCGAAGACGCTGAAGATGGGCGAAGGCCTCATCGGCCAGTGCGCACAGGAGAAGGAGAAGATCCTGCTGACCCGGCTGCCGAAGGGGTATCTGTCGATCACGTCCGGTCTCGGCGAATCGGCCGCGGCGAACATCATCGTCCTTCCGGTTCTCTTTGAGGGGCGAGTCAAGGGTGTGCTCGAGCTCGCTTCCTTCGAGCGATTCAATCCCACGCACCAGGCGCTGCTCGGCCAGCTCGCGGAGACGATCGGAATCGTGCTGAACACGATCGAAGCCAACATGCTCACCGAAGATCTGCTGAAGCAGTCACAGTCGCTCGCGCGCGAGCTGCAGTCGCAGCAGGAAGAGCTTCGGCAGACGAACCAGAAGCTCGAGGAGAAGGCCGGGCTGCTCGCCGAGCAGAACGTCGAAGTCGAGCGGAAGAACAAGGAGGTCGAACAGGCTCGTCTCGCTCTCGAGGAAAAGGCCAAGCAACTCGCCCTGACCTCCAAGTACAAGTCGGAGTTTCTGGCGAACATGTCGCACGAGCTGCGGACGCCGCTCAACAGCCTTCTGATCCTCTCCGACCAGCTTTCGAAGAACCCCGACCGGAACCTGACGGGAAAGCAGACCGAGTTTGCCAAGACGATCCATGCCTCCGGCAAGGACCTCCTGAACCTGATCAACGACATTCTCGACCTCTCCAAGATCGAGTCGGGCACCGTCGTCGTGGACGTCGGCGAGGTGCGTTTCCGGGATCTTCTCGACTTCATCGAGCGGACCTTCCGCCACGTGGCGGAGGCCAAGCGCGTGGATTTCGACATCCAGTTCGATCCGGCGGTGCCGCGCTCGATCTACACGGACTCGAAGCGCCTGCACCAGGTCATCAAGAACCTGCTCTCGAACGCGTTCAAGTTCACGGAGCGAGGGCGTGTCGCGCTGGAAGTCGGGCTGGCGCGGGGCGACTGGAGTCCCGAGCTGGAATCGCTCAACCGCGCCTCGTCGGTCCTGGCGATCTCGGTCTCCGACACGGGAATCGGAATTCCGGCCGACAAGCAACAGATCATTTTCGAGGCCTTCCAGCAGGCGGACGGCTCGACGAGCCGCAAGTACGGCGGGACCGGCCTGGGACTGGCGATCAGCCGCGAAATCGCTCGCCTGCTCGGCGGCGAGATTCGCCTCTCGAGCCGCCCAGGCGAGGGAAGCGTATTCACTCTCTACCTGCCGCAGAACTACGTGGCCCCGAAGACGCTTCGGTCCGCGACCGAAAGCGAGATCGTCTCGGTGATGTCCGACGTGGACGCCGTGCGCTCGTCGGAGTCGGGTTTCCCCGCTCCCGAGATGGGAGACGATCGAAACGACATCGAGCCGGGAGATCGAGTTCTGCTGATCGTCGACAACGATGAGAACTTCGCCCGTTTCCTGTTCGACATGGCTCACGAGCGCGGCTTCAAGGCGCTGATCGCGACCCAGGGGGCCGATGCCATCACCCTGGCGCAGGCCTATTCGGTCGACGCGATCACGCTGGACATCCAGCTGCCCGTGATCGACGGTTGGCGCGTTCTCGACCGGCTCAAGAACGATCTCGGGACGAGACACATTCCGGTCTACGTGATCACGACCGAGGAGGACACGGGCCGCGGGAAGGGGGCGGGAGTCGTCGGGATCCTGACCAAGCCGATCAAGACCCGCGAGACGCTGGAAGAGGTGTTCGTATCGCTGGACGACAGCCTCGAGCGGACGACCAGGGACCTCCTCGTCGTCTGGCCGGAGAGCTCCGACCGTGCCGATTTCATCGAGCTGCTGAGCGATCTCCGCGTGAAGATCGAGACCGTTTCGACCGTCGCTGAGGCGCTTGCGGCCCTGAACGCGGGACATTTCGACTGCGTCGTCGTCGGAATGAGCGGCGGCGCGGAAAGCGAGTTGCGGATGCTCCCCGAGGTGATCCGCCAGGCGGAGATCCGCGGAATCCCGGTCGTCGTCCGTCAGAATCCGAGCGACCTCTCCTTCTTGAACGAAGCCGGAATCGCCACGCTCGTCCGGGCGCCCCACGTGCACGAGGTGCAGTCCCGGCAGCGACTCTTCGATCAGGTCTGCCTGTTTCTACACCGGAAGATCGCCGAGCTCCCGGCCGACCGGCGAGAAATGATCGAGGCCCTCTACTCGACCGAGGGCGTCCTGTCGGGGAAGACCGTTCTGATCGTGGACGACGACATCCGCAACATCTTCGCGATGACGAGCGTCCTCGAACGGGAAAACATGACCGTGCTGGCGGCGGAGACGGGCAGGGAGGCGATCGAGAAGCTCCAGTTCACCGAAGGAATCGACATCGTCCTGATGGACATCATGATGCCCGACATGGACGGGTATGACACGATGCGCGCGATTCGCCGAATCGGTCGATTCAACGGACTCCCCATCATCGCGGTGACGGCGAAGGCGATGAAAGGCGACCGCGAGAAGACGCTGAGCGCTGGAGCCTGGGACTATCTCGCCAAGCCGGTGGACACCGACCAGATGCTCTCGGTGCTTCGCATGTGGCTGTATCGGTGAGGGCTCAAAGGAGAGCCGTGAGCAGGATCGCCGAGACTCCCGAGAGAAAGCTTCGGACGCCCCCTCTCGAACCGGGCAAGCCCGATGAGCGTGTCAGCATCCTCGCGGTCGACGACGACCCTCAGAAGCTTCTCGCTCTGTCCGCCCTGCTCTCGGAGCTCGACCAGGAGGTCGTCACCGCGGCGTCCGGCCGAGAGGCTCTGCGTCACCTGCTCCAACGGGAGTTTGCCGTCATTCTCCTCGACGTGCGAATGCCCGACATGGACGGATTCGAGACGGCTGCGCTGATCCGGCAGCGGCAGAGCACGGAACACACGCCGATCATCTTCATCACCTCATATGGCGACGAGACGCACGCGACGCGCGGTTATTCGCTGGGGGCGGTCGACTACATTCTCGCCCCGGTCGAGCCCGAAGTGCTCAAGACGAAGGTCCTCGTCTTTGCGGAGCTTTTTCGCAAAACGGCCCAGGTGCGACTACAGGCGCGCTCCCTGGAGCGCCGCGCAAAACAGTTGCTTCAGCTGACTCAGGCGTCCCTGGAGAT